>JAILCM010000201.1 GCA_024680155.1 Treponema sp. | reverse complement strand
TAACTAACCTCGTGCCAGATACAAACACAAAGAACCTTAGAAGAACAAGAAAATCTTCTAAGAAATCAGAAGTTAAGACTGAAAATGTTGTTGCTGAAACTCCAGTTCAAGTCCTTCAGACAGTCATAAATGCTGCAGAAGAACTTTCTGAAACTGCACAAAATCAGCACACTCAGCTTTCTGACAACTCTGATGATGCAGTTGCCGCAGATACCAATGTTACATCTGTAGAATCAGTCATAAAGTCTGTGACCGAAATTACCGACAATCAAACTATAGCTAATGTAATTGACCTTACCACAGAAACTTCTGAACTGGTACAACCGCAGGCTCAGATTAATCTGGAATCACAGAAAGTTCAGTCTTCAAATGCTGATTCTGAATCTTCTTCAATTAAATTAAGGTTTGTTTACATTGCAATTGCAGTTCTTCTTTTGCTTGGTTCTGCATTTGCTATTGTTGTGATTTCTAAAAAAAGGAGAGTGTAAAAAATAACAAAACGATATTATTACTTGACAAAAAATATTTTTGCCATGTATAATATAATGTGTATATCGAAAACGTAATACGGACGGAGGTGGATAGAATGAATAAGAAATCAATTTCATTGGTTGCTATTGCGTTCTTAATGTCAGTTTCAATGTTTGCTGCAGGCTATAAAGTAGTTTCTGTAACAGGAAAAGTTACTTTTGAATCAGCTCCAGAAACATGGAAAAATGTATCAGTTGGCCAGGAGCTTTCAGCTTCTACTGTATTAAACACAAGCCTGAATTCAAGCGTTGTAATTGCTCAGGAAGATGGTAAAGAAATTACAATTAAAGCTATGCAGAAAGGTACAGTAGACAGTCTTGTTGGAGTTGCATCTAACAAAGGACTTAAAAGAACTGGTGGAATCAAAACTTCATCGCTCGCTGATGACGTAGAAGGAACAAGCAAAGGTACTGCTACAGCTTCTTCTCGTGCTAGTGAAGCAAAAGCTGATTTAGATTGGGATGACTAATTTCAACCTATAGTAATCTGGAAATCCTGCATGGAATAATGGTCTGTGCAGGATTTTTTGTTTTTATATGAGAAAAGTTATATGTTAAAAAAATATTTGTATTTTATTATTCCTGTTTTGGCAACGGCTTTGTGTTCGCTGCTTTCGTTCAGTTCGTTGGATTCAAAAGTTGCAGACTGGTTCCAGCGTCCATTAAAATCAACTGTAGAACATAAAAATGTTGTAATGATAAATGTTGACGATACTGCCATTGATCAGATTGGTTCGTGGCCGTTTTCGCGCGATGTTTATGCTGATTCCCTTATTACGCTCCGTGAACTTGGTACCGAAGCGGTTGTATTCGATTTAAGTTTTGTAGATAAAAGTCAGGCTAAAATTGATGAACCTTATGTAAGAGAAATTTTGCCGGATTATGTTGATGCTGATATTGATTCTTTAAATGACAAAATTTTTGAAGTTTTAGGTCAGTACGCAGAAGGAACTTTGCAGGCAGAAGATTCAGAATATGTTGCCGAAGATATGCTTTCTACAACAGATTTAATCCGCAACAGTATAAAAACAAATATTTCGCACTTGGTTGAATCTCAGGATGCGGCTCTTGCAACTGCTTTAAAATATTTTGACAATTCATTCCTTACGCTTACATTTGACGATGCTACTGAAATTTCAGATGAACAAAAAGAATATCTTTCAAATTACATCGCTCTTGACAATATAGAAATTCAAAATGACACAAAAACTCCTGAATTTTCTTATGTCCTTCCTGCAATTCCAGATTTTATGGTAAAGGCTAAAAAAGCAGGTTTTGTTAATGCTGAGCCGGATAAAGACGGATATTTGCGCCGAATTCATCTTGTTTATAAATATAATGGAAAATATTATGGTCAGCTTGTGTTTGTTCCAATTTTGCAGCACTACGGAAATCCAAAAGTTATTGTAAAAAATAACGAAATCATCCTTCAAAATTGCAAAATTTCTGAAACAGTTACAAAAGATATAAAAATTCCGCGTTCAGAAGACGGTTCAATTCTTGTAAAATATCCTAAAAAAGATTACATCGATTATATTCATATTGGTTTGTGGAGCATCTATCGTCTTTCTAAAAAACTTGAAACCGATTTAGCTCAAAATATCAACGAATTAGCTGATATGGGCTTTTTTGATTATTGCGAAGAAGATGAAAGTCCATTTGATGCTTATGGTAATGCAAACTACGTAAAAGATTCGCTTTTGAACCAGGAAGATGATTTTACGTTTGATGATTATCTTCATTACCGTCAACTTTTCTTTACAACTTACGAACACTTCTTAAATGGTGAATTTGAATCTTATCTTTGTGAAGATTATCCTGATGACGCAGATTATATAAATGAAGTTTTTACAACTTGTCGTGAGCAGTATAAAATCTTTATGGATGCACGCCAGAAAGTTTCTGACAAAGTTAAAGATGCAATTTGTATTGTTGGAACTGTTGCAACTAGTACTTCGGATTACGGCTTGAATCAGTATGAAGAGCATTATCCAAACCCTGGTGTTCACTACACAATTGCAAATATGCTTTTGGATCAAGATTTTGTGGATGATTCTCCTGTTTGGATTTCAATTTTACTCGCATTTCTTCTTTGTATTGGTTACAGTTTTGCAACTCATAGAATAAAAAGTACCGGCCGTCAGATTATTACTGGTGTAAGTTTTATTATTGCAAATATAATTTTGTTCCTTTTGTTCTATTTTATTACTAAATGCTACGTTGGACTTGTAATTCCGTTGTTCTCGCTTTCAATTACATTTATTATAACTTCGATTGTTGGATTTGTTACGGCTTCTCACGATAAGCGCTTTATTACAAATGCGTTCAGTCAGTGTCTTTCAAAAGAAGTAGTTGATGAAATTGTTGCAAATCCTTCTTCATTTAAGCTTGGTGGTCAGCGTTTGGAAATGACTGCAATGTTCACCGATATTCAAAAATTCTCAGGATTC
>JAILCM010000186.1 GCA_024680155.1 Treponema sp. | reverse complement strand
GGAAAAGGTGTAATTTATCTTGTTCCTGAAATCGGGCTTACAGGACAGGTTGCAAAAGCCGTAGCAGAGCGTTTTGGAAATACAGCGGCAATTTTACATTCAGGACTCACTCCTTCGCAGAGGCTTAATGAATGGCACAGAATTATGCACAAAGAAGCCCGGGTTGTAGTGGGAGCCCGTTCTGCAGTTTTTGCGCCCGTTCCCGACCTTGGACTTATTATAATTGATGAAGAACACGACGGTTCCTATAAATCTGGAAATAATCCGCGTTATCATGCCCGCCAGGTTGCAATGCACCGATGTTCTGAATTAAAAATTCCGCTTTTAATGGGAAGTGCAACTCCTTCTGCAGAAGCCTGGTACAGCATGAAAACCGGAAAGATTCAGCGGCACACTCTTACAAAAAGACTTGCCGGTGGAGAAATGCCACATATCACCTGTATTGATTTGAATCATTTTCCAAATGACGGCTGTATTTCAAAACCGCTGGAGCAAGAAATTCAAAAAGTGCTAGAAAAAAAGCACCAGACAATTTTATTTTTAAACAGACGCGGCTTTACTCACTTTTTCCGCTGCAATTCCTGTGGATTTGAACTTGTATGCAAAAACTGTTCAGTTCCACTCACCTACCACAAAAACGAAAACCGATTGCGCTGCCATTATTGTGGATGGTCTGTAATTCCACCCGAAAGCTGTCCTCAATGCGGCTCCCTTGATATTGGAACTTCGGGTTTTGGAACTGAATACATTGAAGCTGAAACAAAAGCAAAATTCCCGAATGCAAGAGTTTTACGGCTTGATACCGATGCCCTCAAAAACAAAGAAGAAATGCTCAAGCATCTGGAAGATTTTAAAAACGAAAAATACGACATCATGCTTGGAACACAAATGGTTGCAAAGGGCTTAAATTTTCCAAAGCTTGAACTTGTCGGTGTAATTTTAGCTGATGCAGGACTCCACATGCCGGATTTCCGCGCCGGAGAACGTACTTTTTCTTTGATTACCCAGGTTGCAGGAAGAGCCGGCCGATACTTTCCCGATGGCAAAGTTATTGTTCAGACTTACAGCCCGGGACGAGAGCCTGTTTTATATGCCTGCCAGAACAAAATTGATGATTTTTACAATACGGAACTTAATCAGCGTGAACTTTTGGATTTTCCGCCTTTTACCCGCCTTGTCCGCATGGTTTTCAGAAGCTTTGATAAAAAACTTGCCTTTGAAACTGCCATTGATGCCGCAAAAATACTTAGCCAGAATATTCCAGCCGGTGCAAAAAATGGAGTTGAAATTATTGGCCCTGCAGAATGCCCGATTGAAAAAATAAATTCTTCCTGGCGCTACCAGATTTTACTAAAATGCACTTCTGTTATGGTGATTCAGTCGATGGCAAGAAAACTTTTGTTTGACTACCGACACAATCAGAATGTTTATATTGAATATGACGTTGACCCTGTAAGCCTTTTGTAAAAATCTACGCGTGCCGTCTGATTCCGTCAAACTTTATCTGATACAAAAATAATCCCTGAGGAGGCGCTGTAACTCCTGCTTTTGTGCGGTCTTTTACATTTAAGATTTTTTCCATAGAATCTGGAGCAGCCGCTGTTTTGTCAAGATTTACAAGAGTTCCTGTAAGTGTTCGAACCATTTTCCACAAAAAGGCATTTGCTTCAATCTGAAAAACAAGTAAATCATTTCCCCACAAATCCTTTTGAATAAAAAAATGGGCGTCATCAATATAGCGGTTTGTAGAAACAGAATCATCTCCGCTTGCCGCAAAAGAAGCACAATCAAGTTCCCCACGAAGGCAAGAAGAAAAATGATTCAAACGTTCAAGATTCGGAGTATATTTTGGAACAAACCAGGTAAAACGACTGTTATTCGCGCTGACTGCATCTCCAAAAGAAATAAAATAGCGGTAAACGCGACTTGTAGCATTTTTTCGTGAATTAAAATCTTCGCCGACCTCAGATGCCTCTAAAATGCGGACATCATCTGGTAAAAAAGCATTCAGAGCACGAACATAATTTGCTGCCGGAATTGATTCCACTGGAGAATAAAAATTGGCAGCCTGACCGTAAGCGTGAACTCCACTGTCAGTTCTTCCCGAACCGTAAAGATTTATTTTCTGCTTGTGAACTTTAAAAAGTGCTTTTTCAATTTCACCCTGCACCGTGCGCTCGGCTTCCCCACCATTCAAATCATCCTGACGCTGCCATCCGCAAAAATCGGTACCATCATATGAAACTTTTAATAAAATATTACGCATAGACTAAATATCATCATCATTTAATTCTTTTACAAGATTGTCGTACAAATTGCGGGCATGCTCCAAAAGTGGTCCCGGTTTATTTTTAGAAGATTTTCCCAAACCAAAAATACGAGCAATTGCAGTTTTTGATTCACTCAATTTTTTAAGACGCAGCTGAGTATCTTCTTTCTGACCATATTTGTATTCCAAAAGTCCGCACAAATAAATTACGCCATCCCAACCATAATTTTTATCCATATCAGGACCGCTGTTTGCAAGAGCCGAACTTTTTTCAGAACGATTTGTTTCATTTACAACTGCCTGCTGGTAGAAAAATAACGCCTTTCTATAAAAAACCTGCGCAACGTAATCGTAATTATGGCCATCACAACGCTGATTAATTTCGGTACAAAGCCAGGCAAGCCGCAAAGAAATAATCGCTTTTTTTAAAGTTGGAATCATATCAGCAGTACAATCATCATAACAAAGAAGCGCAAGATAATACATTGCCGCACCATCAAACAAAGTTCGCTCATGTTTTAAATCAAAATACGGAAAAACTGTATTAACTGCATCACGACGTCTATCTCCAGACATATAAAGTTTATCTATAGCATCAGGATTTTTTAGTTCCGTAAAATCATTCCAGAAAAAAGCCGCATAACAGTTTGGACACGCACCAATTTCGTAAATTAACGGGTAAACACGACCATATTTTGCAGAAGGTTCAAAATTACGATGAAGTTCCTCGGTAAGTCCACCGGCAATCATACGACCGTTACCACTGCGCATAATTTCGCGATCAAAGGCTTTTTTGCAAACAGGACAAATACATTTATCTTTTGACCAATATGAAATTGCTGCTTTCTTTTTGTCGCTCGTAAGGTTCTTACTGTTCTGTGCCATTTTGACCTTCCTGTAAACTTCGTTTATCTAATTTTACCATTTATTTAAATTTTTTCTATAATAACATACGCAATTGCAAATTCTTTTTCATGACTAAGACTAACATGAATTTTGCAATTTCCGCACAATTTTTGTAAAAGTTCTAAAGCGGAATTATCAACCTTTAACTCAGGTTTTCCGCTAGAATCATTTACTATGTAAACATCCCGTAAATTAAAACCTGTAATTCCAGTACCCAAAGCCTTAGAAAAAGCTTCTTTTGCGGCAAAACGGGCTGCATAATGTTCGCACTGGGCATTCAGCGTACCTTTCTGCATAATTTCGGCCGGATTAAAAAAGCGTTCAATAATTTCGGGATTTTTTACCCATTTTTCAAAGCGGCTTACTTTTGTAATATCAGTGCCAATCCCAAAAATCATTATCCAAGTTCCTCGCTCGCTTTTTATTCAGCTTCAGTTGCTTCAGGCTCTGCTTCGTGAATTTCAGGCTTGCGGATTATGTTTACCTTCAAAGTGTCGGCAGATTTTTCTATTATATTGAATGCTAACGGTACATAAAATCTGAGAGGAATTTCGTATGTTCCTGCTTCTGCAATACTACTTAAATCAGCCTGAATTGCATTTGCCGAAATATTATAAGTTTCTAAGGCAGGCATCAATCCTTTTAATTTTACACTAACTCGCGGAAGTTCTGATGTTATTTCAAAAGAAGAATTTAAATTTGTTAGAACCACAGGAAGATTTTCAAAAGATTTTTCCATTGGAAGCGGTTCAATTTTTACATAAACCGAACAATTAGTACCTTCTGAAACTTCAATCATATTATTTATATTACGAAGTTTAGTTTCTGTTTCAAAAGTGCGTTTTAATCCTGTTAAATCAATTCGTTCTGTACTAATTTTTTCGGTTGAAAAAACGGAAGCCCGAGGACCAGTAATTTCTACAGAAGTTGGAGTTACAGAGTATTCAGAAACAAAATAACCGTGTTCAGGCTCACCAACAAGAGAAACTTCAATTGGAATATATTTTAATTCACGGTTTTCAACTTTTACTTCCAGAAATTCAGGATTTACACGAATTTCAAGCGGATCAATTTCTAAAAGCTGTTCATCAAGTTCAATATTAACAGGCACCGAAAAAGTTCCACTTTCTGTAAATGAATTTAAATTTACCGATGCATGAATCTGATTTGCATGAATTGATGATGTTTCGTTTTCTGGAAGTCTTACCACAACGTTTACATTTTTACGCAAAGAACCAACCTGCATCACAGCCCCATCCTGAATAACTTGAACGGGAACTACAAAAGATTTTTTTTCTACCGTAGAAAAACTGTTAAAAAGATACAATAAAGTTGCGGCAATAAGACAGAATATTTTTATATGCCAATTTTCAAGAACTTTTTCAACCAATTGGTTTACTTTCATCGATTGTATCCTCCAGATTATATTGATCAGGTGTTATTTCAAGCAGATTTTCAAGAATTTTTGTAATTTCCGAAATTGAAAGGTCGTAATTTAATTTTGAATCGTAAGCAAGACTGATTGCACCAGTTTCTTCAGAAACAACAAGAACAACGGCATCAGAAACTTCAGAAAGACCAAGTGCTGCACGGTGACGTGTTCCGAATGTTTTTTTAATATCATAAACTTCACTTAAAGGCAAAAAGCAACCTGCTGCAATAAGTTTTCCACCCTGAATTACACAAGCTCCATCGTGAAGCGGAGTATCCATTCCAAAAATTGTTACGAGCAAACTTGAAGACAAATCGGCATTTAATTTTGTCCCCGGCTGCATAATATCGTCAAGTTTTGTGTGACGTGTAAAAACTGCAAGCATTCCGCGACGTTGTTTAGATAGAATTTCTGCCGCCATTAAAACTGAATCGACATAAGTATGTTTTGAACGTGCACCAAAAGCAAACCATCGGCTTTGTCCAATTTTTAAGAACAATTTACGAATTTCGGGCTGGAAGATTACGGCAAAGGCAATTACAAGTCCAGGTGCAAGAGTATTCAAAAGCCAGCGCAAGGTTTTTAAATCAAGAACAACTGCAATAATATAGGCAAACAAAACAATAATCAGAGCTTTTATAATCTGAATACTGTTTGATTTTGACATGAATTTATAGGCTTCGTACAACAAAAAAGCCATAATTGAAATATCCAGAACTGGGCGGATATAATTGTATATATAAAGTACTTTATCAAAAAGTTCCATAATTTATTATAACATATTTTTTGCAATATTTAACATATCTATTGTATCTTTTATGTCATGAACTCGCAAAATTTTTGCACCATTTAACACAGAAAACAGATTTGCAGTTACTGTTCCTGTCAGGCGTTCTTCCAAAGGTCGTCCGGTCATTTCTCCAATGCAGCGTTTTCGCGAAAGTGCCATAAGGATTGGGAAAGCGGTAGTTGAAGATTGGTCATTGGTATTTAGGGGAGCCGAGCTCGTAGTAGCCATACTTGCAGCTGAATCTGAAAGTAGTCCGCATTTTTTTATTAGCTCGCGGTTTTCTTCAAAAGTTTTGCCAAAACCAATTCCCGGGTCAAAAATGATTTTTTCTTTGCTGATTCCGTGTAACTGGGCAAAAGCAGCGCGTTCCATTAAATATGAGCGAACTTCTTCTATAATATCTGGTACAGACGGCTGTGATTCGTGTTCAGACGGAAAACGGTGCATAAGAATTACAGAAAGATTGTTTTTAGCGCAAAAATCGGCAAGAGGAGACTCAGATTTTGAAGAAACAGTTTTATTTACGAAATGTTTGACATCATCTTCAAGGGCTGAAATATCATTTAAAATATCCGCACCTTCTTCTGCAGCTGCTTTCATAACTTCAAACTTTGTTGTATCAATCGAAATTGGAACATCAGAATGTTTACGGATTTCGCGTACAAAAGGAATTACACGTTTAATTTCTTCTTCAGCAGAAATTGGAGTATAGCCCGGACGAGTTGATTCACCGCCAATATCAATAATATCAGCACCATCTTCTATTAATTTCATTGCGGCATCAAAATTCTGGCAACGGCTTTTTGAATAAAAGGAATCGGGAGTCGCGTTTAAAATTCCCATAACAAAGGCCGGTTTATCTGTTGTGATTTTTTTTGTACCCGCAAGAAGTTCAAGCATTTTTAAAATTCTCCGTGATTTTTAAATTAATTTTTTTGCCGCTTCCGTTATATCAGCTGAAGAAAGTCCTGCATCCTCCAAAACCTGCTGACGTGTTCCTTGTTCATAAAAACGGTCTTCAAAAGCAAGAACTACAGTTTTAGCAGAAAAACGTTCTTTAAAAAGCAAAGAAAGCGATTCACAAATTCCACCAGTACGCACGCCATCTTCAACAAAAACTATTGCAGCATACTTACTCGCAAAAGAAGCAAAATATTCTTCATCAAAAGGCTTAATAAAACGCGTAATATAAACATCAGCCGCAATTCCTTCCAGAGAAAGTGCACGCACCGAAGTTTTTACTTCTGCAAACATTCCGCCCGTACAAACAATAAGCACTTTCTTTGGCAAAGACGCAAAATCATTTTCGGAAACATCAAGAACTATATTACTTCCCTGAACAAAAATTCCACGTCCCTGCTCAACCGGCACAGAAAATTCTTCCATTTCGGTAGGACAAGAAAGTTTTGGATAACGGATTATAACTGCATTTTTTTGTTCAAGCGCATATTCAAAACAAAGTTTTAAATCAGCCGCACTACAGGGACTTAAAAGCTGAACATTTGGAACAGGCCGGAACAAAGCAATATCAAAAATTCCCTGATGAGTAACACCGTCACCCGGAACCGCTCCTGCCCGATCAAGCATAAAAATTGCATGGGCATTTTGCAAAGAAATATCATGAATCAACTGATCTACAGAACGCTGCATAAAAGTTGAATAAATGCACACAACAGGAATCATTCCACCAGCCGCAAGTCCGCCTGCAAAAGTTACCGCGTGTTCTTCTGCAATTCCAACATCAAAAAAACGCTGAGGATATTTGTGAGAAAAAGCTGAAAGCCCAGTTCCTTTTGCCATAGCCGCAGTAATCGCCGCAATTTTTGGATTCTTACTGCCAGCCTCTAGAATAATCTGACTAAAAGCTTCGGTAAAACTTAAAGTATCGAATTTTTCAACAGTTCCGTCGCTCGTTTGGAAAGGCCCAATTCCATGAAAAAGTTCAGGTTTATCTTCGGCAGGACTATAGCCCTTACCTTTTTTGGTAACAACATGAACTACAACCGGACGACGAAGTCTTTTTACTTTACGCAAAACCTGTTCAAGAGACTGTTCATTGTGACCATTAAGCGGACCAACATATTCAAAGCCCAAATCTGTAAAAAGATTGTTTGTAAGAAAAAGCCCTTTTAAAGAGCGCTTAAAACGGAATACAAATTTTTCAAGATGTTTTCCCAGTGTTGGAAGTCTGTCTATTGCACGATCAATTTTTCGTCTGATTGACTGATACTGGAACGACATTGTAAGCCGACTCAAATAACGCGACAAAGCTCCAGTATTATGATCAATTGACATTTGATTATCATTTACAACTACAATTAGATTTTTACATAGCTGGCCTGCATGTGATAAAGCTTCAAAAGCCATTCCACCAGTAAGCGCTCCATCTCCTATTACAGCAACAACTTTTCCATTTTTTCCTTCAAGTTCCCATGCAGTTAAAAGACCAAGAGCCGCCGATATTGAAGTTGAAGAATGACCGCTTATAAAAAAATCATGTTCACTTTCGTTAAAATTTGTAAAGCCTGAAATTCCACCATGTTGACGTAAAGTTGAAAATTTATTAAAACGCCCGGTAAGAAGTTTATGCGGATAACACTGATGACTTACATCCCAAACAATAGCATCCTGTGGAGTTGAAAAAACTCTATGAAGAGCAATTGTTAATTCAACTACACCAAGATTACTTGCAAGATGCCCGCCATTATTTCCAACAACATCAATAATTTTATGACGGATTTCTGCAGCAAGATGTGAAAGTTCTTTTTGAGAAAGTTTCTTTAAATCTTCAGGTGATTTTATATTTGAAAGCAACTTCTTTTCACTTCCTGTAAAAAAAAGACCGCGTAGAATTACGCGGTCTATCTGACACAAGCTTCGACCTAAAAACTACTTGCTCTTATGTCGATTACGTCTAAGCATCTTCTTTCGCTTATGTGTCGCCATCTTCTGGCGCTTTCTTTTCTTTCCACAAGGCACGATGGCACTCCTACTTTATAAAGTGTGGTTATTATTGCAAAAATTAGGGTTTAAGTCAAGAGAGTTTTTTGATAAAAGAACATAAAAATTCTTTTAT
>JAILCM010000259.1 GCA_024680155.1 Treponema sp. | reverse complement strand
GAATGCAATAACTTCATGGATTGATTCTTCGTGGCACATGAGCATTACGAGGCGGTCGAGACCTGGGGCAATTCCTCCGTGTGGTGGCGCACCAAACTTGAAGGCCTGTACTAAGAAACCAAAAGCCTTTTCTGCACGTTCGCGGCTGTAACCAACGATTTCGAAAATTCTTTCCTGAAGTGCCGGGTCATTAATACGCATAGAACCTGAAGCCAATTCGTAGCCGTTCAAAACGAGGTCGTAAAGGTCGCCTTTTACTGCACCTGGGTCGCTTTCCAAAGTATCCCAGTATTGTTTTTGTGGAAGTGTGAACATATGGTGTTCTGTTTCCCAGTGATTTTCTTCTTCATTCCATGCAAAGTATGGGAAGTCGATAATCCATGCAAAGTGGAATTCGTCTTTTGGATTGTAAAGGTTCAAATCTTTACCAAGCTGCTTACGAACTGCACCAAGTGCTGTACATGCAAGCTGCCAGTTTTCATCACTTACGAACAAGATAAGGTCGTTCTTTTCTGCGCCAAGCTTGCTGCAGATTTCGCTTTCTTTTCCAGCATAGAACTTAGAGATTCCGCCTTCAAACTGAACTGCATCGGTGGTTGAGCCTGTCGAAACCACTTTCATCCAAGCCAATCCCTTAGCCTTGTAAGTTTTTGCAACTTCTTCCAATGCTTCTATATTTTTGCGGCTGTATTTATCTGCAACATTTTTTACAACCAAAGCTTTAAGTCCAGAACGTTTGTGGCGCTGAACATCGCGGCCAGCATTTGCTGCACCAGCTTTGAATGCTTTGAAATCTGCCAGATCTGCCATAAAAGCGGCATCCTGCATCTTCATATCAAAACGCAAATCAGGTTTATCGCTTCCATACCAGTCAAAAGCATCTTCCCAGGCAATGCGGTCAAACTTAGCTGGCAATTCGTAGTTCATTGTCTTTTTGAAAATGTACTGCATCATGCCTTCAGTTGTAGAAAGAACTTCTTCGCGGTTTGTGAATGAAAGTTCCATATCAATCTGAGTAAATTCTGGCTGACGGTCTCCACGAGCATCTTCATCACGGTAACAGCGGGCAATCTGGAAATATTTATCAAAACCAGAAACCATCAAAAGCTGTTTGTAAAGCTGAGGGCTCTGTGGAAGTGAATAGAATTTTCCAGGATGAACACGGCTAGGAACGAGGTAGTCGCGGGCTCCTTCTGGTGTAGATTTAATAAAGGTTGGAGTTTCAATTTCCAAAAATCCTTTTGAAGTCAAATATTCGCGTGTAGCAAAAGCAACCTGAGAACGCAAAATAATGTTGTGCTGCATTGGTTCACGGCGAAGGTCAAGATAGCGGTACTTTAAGCGCAAATCTTCGTTTGCAACTACCAAAGTTCCGTCCTTCTGGCGAACTTCTTCAATAGAGAAAGGCAATTCCTGGCTGGTTGTAAAAATCTGAATATCAGAAGCTTCAACTTCAATTTCGCCAGTTGGCATGTCAGCATTAATATCTTTATCTGCACGGGCAGCAACAACGCCTTCTACTGCAATACAATATTCACTTTTAAGGCTGGCAGCAATCTTTTTTACGTCATCATTTGCTTTATCGCCAACCATTACCTGAGTAATACCATAACGGTCGCGCAAACGAATAAACAAAAGTCCGCCCAAGTCACGGGTGCGGCTTACCCAACCATTCAAAACAACTTTCTTACCAACGTCACTCTTGCGCAATTCGCCACAGGTGACAGTACGCTTTGTATTTTCCATAATACGATTATTTTAGCGATATGGGAGATTTTGGGCAAGAATAAGCTTTTTATGATTTTAGGGTAAACGCATTATAAACACATTGATACATCCAAAGAAAAATGCTATCAGTCAAGGTGCGAATTTAAAAAGCGCATGTTCACCTGCTACACGCCAGTTTGCCTTGGAACTATATACGTTGCCGCTTTAGCGGCAAGCTGCAATAGTTTCAAGGCACTCAAGCCATGTAGCCCGAATATTCGGGCGATTTTGAAATCTGTTCTTTGACTGTAAGCGATTTTTTTATGTATACACTTTATAATACGTTTGCCCTGTATGTATCTGCAATTCCACACAGCTAATCGGGAGATTTCTCCTAATTTTTGTAAAAAAGCTCCAAAAATCACGCTTAAACTTTCAAAAAATCGCGGAAATGCGGTAAACTTATAAAATGCAACAGAAAAAGTTTACATCAGCATTTTTATTGTGCGCATTATTTACAATTTCAACTTTTCCTCTTTTTGCAGAACTAATTCCTCATTCTGACTCCGAAGCAAAAAATCTCTTCATTACAAATCCGGATAACGAAAAAAGCCTTACTTTACTTGAACAGCATGAACATACAAAAATTGATTCCGTTTTTTGGCGAACCGACAAGCGTGGAAACACTTACTACAAAATCTATGACAACATCGAAAACCGCTACGGAATTCTTCAAATAAATCTTGAAACAAAAAAACACAACCTTTTTTATGCAGGCGATTACAATATTTCGCAAAAATATTCAAAATCTTGCAGCATTTCCCATTTTGACGTAAGCGACGACGGAACTTTTCTTTTTCTTGAGCTTTTTCTTGGGGACAAAATTAATCAGATAGTTTGTGTAAATCTTAAAAACAATACTTACACTCTTCTTTTGGACCAAAAACCGATATCTTGGATTACCAGCTCACTTGTTTACAGCAGTACCGCAAATCAATTGTATTATTACGCTTTTCCTTATTCACAAAGAATTAACAATCAAAACGTTTATTATGATATTGGACTTTACGTTTTCCCTAAAATTGACGGTGATTTTGCTGCCGAGAATGTCCAGCGTTATTTTAATCTTCCTGAATGGGTTATTCGATTCGCTTATGATGGTTTTATATATTCTGAAAAACCTGATTATAAGGGATTTTTGGATTGGATTTACTATTTTGCCGATAAAGACTGTACACCCGCTTTTTGTGTCACGAGTAACGACGGTCGGATTTTAAATGATGAAGAAGCATTGAAATATTCTATAGAAAACAATCTATTTAAAAACAACAACCTTTATCTGCAAAAAGCTGTGGTCAAAATAAAAGACAGAAAACCTACAAACGAAAGTGCGCTTTCTACAATCAATAACAGCACCAAGTTTTTTTCTATAATTGACCAGTCCATTAAAGTTTACTGGCTTTTAAAAACTGATGACGGAATCTGGTTTATTCGAGAAAGAGATGCTCAGAAAAAACAGGCGGACGGAACTTATAAAACTAAAAATGAATATTACGCCGCCCATTTAATAGAAGATAAAACAGGAAATTTTTCTGATAATTATACTTCCATGCTTGATGTAAAAATTAAAGCTGCCTGCAACGACACAGTTCCTACAATTCAAACTGCATACGGTTCGCTTATTTATAAAGATTACACAACTGATAAATGGAATGTCTATAAAAATGGCGAACGAACTGAATGCAAAAATTTTGAAGTCGCACTTGAAAATGCAAAAAAGAGATTTTTTAAGGAAAATGAAGCAAGAAGAAATGTGAAAACAGGAGATGCAGAAAACGTTGAAATTGACGACGTGGCAAACGAAAAAACTGCTGTATCTCCATCCGCCACAATTAACACAGACATTGCAAACAAAGATGGATTTACATCAAATGACAAAATCACTCCAACCATCCCTGCCCCACAAAATAATTCACAAACTGAATCTCAAGCTGATTCAAAAACTGCTGAACAAGACGGCCTAAATCAAGCCGCACAAAATGTCTCTCAAGCAGAATCCCAAATTGATGCACAAACACCACAAAAATCAAGAACAAACAAAAATCCAGCCACAATAATCGCCCTTATTCTTTTAATCTTTATCTGTCTTGCAGAATTTGCCGCAATCCTCATAATTCTTTCTAAAAAGTTTAATCAGCATCTTTCAAAAAAAGACAAACGCTTTATCTTTAAAATTCAGGAAGAAGAACGCACAAAACTTAGCCGAGATATTCATGATTCGGTTGTTCAAAATATTCGCGCAATCCGCCTTGATGCAGAAATGCTTCAGGTAGAACCGGCAAGTGAACCTAAAAAACAACGCGTAATTGAAGAAATGACAAACGTAATCGCCCTTTTACGAAATATCTGTTACAACTTTCATCCGGCTGAACTTTCGGTACAAACAGATAATACCGAGCTTATTTCTATAATTGACACTTTGTGCCAGCAGTTTATTTCGCGAACAAAAATTCCGTGCAATATTCAGATTCAAAAAGATTTTGTACCGCCGCAAATGGATACCGAAAAATCTACAAATATAATCCGCGTAATTCAGGAAGCGCTTGCAAACATAGAAAAACATTCTTACGCAACAAATGTGCAGATTCTTATTAAGACGGAAATAGAAACAAAAACTAAATCTCTTGTAATTTTTGTGATTGATGATGGAATTGGCTGCGAAGTAAATAAACTTGGCAAAGGAAAAATGAATTTTGGAATTCGGAATATGCGCGAACGAATTGCAGCTGCCGGCGGCGAAATTGAATTTTTCAGCACTCCGAATGAAGGCTTGAGCGTACAATTACGGGTTCCGTACTAAAGAGGAAAAATGAAAAACAGTTTATTTATCGTGGATGACCATTCTATGCTCAAAAACGGGCTTAAAAATTATCTGGAAACGAATACCGCTTGGTTTGTGACTGGAACTTTTTCAACAGGAACGGAATGTCTTGCGGAATTGCAGAAACGTATGCTAAAAAAAGCGGCTGGACTTGCACCAGAAGATGAACTTCCCGATTTAATTATTGTTGATATTCAGCTTATAAACGACGAATCGGGATTTACGCTTGTGCAGCAACTCAGAAACAAATATCCGCAGATTAAAATTGTAATGTATTCTATGTACGACACGTGGGGATTTGTGTTGCAGGCTAAGGATTTGGGTGTAGAAGGTTATATTTCTAAAGTTGCAAGTGATGAAAAATTGGTTCGGTGCCTGAATATTGTGCGTGACGGCGGAACTTATTACGAAAAAAAGTCGGAATCTATTCAACAGGAACTTGAATCTATACTTCCGGTGCTTAAAAAACAGGAAAAAACGGTTTTTGAAATGGCTCTGCAAGGCAAAACGAATAAACAAATTTCGGATGAACTTTTTATTTCGCTCCATACTGTTGAAAATTACATCAGCTACCTTATAAAACTTGCCGGATGCAAAAACCGCGATGAATTGATTGAAAAATACAAGTAAAAACTTTCCAAAATTAGGAGATTTCTCCCGACGGTGTTTGTATAAACCAACTTATAATTTTTTGTAATGTTTAACAAAAAAAATTGGAGGTTTTATGAAAACATCAATTAAAAAACTTACTGCAGCTTTTGTAGGAACCATCGTTGGTGCAGGTTTAATTCTTGGGCTAACAGGATGCCAGCAAAACGCAGGAAATAATTCGGGGAAAGAATCTGGACACAACGCTAAAAGCACAGATTTAATCAAATTTAACAATGTTCAGAATGCAAAATACCTTGCAACACAATATGCAGGCAAACTTGATTCAAACACAGGAAGAGCAGCGGCTAGAGCAGGAGATGTTGCAACAGAAGACACATTGATTGCCGTTATAGAAGACGAAAACGGTAACGAAAAAGAAGAAACCGTAATCGAAGTTCCAAAAGAAGAACTCAAACTAGCAGACTGGTGCAAACCCCAGCCGGTACGCGAAATTTACAAATGCCCGTATCCAACCGTAGAAGACGAAGCAAAAGGTGTTTACACAGTTTTTGCAGAAAAAATTGACTGGTGGCAGTACACTGACGGAACAAAAGCTCCGAACATTGGACAGTTAATGTATGTTAAACCGGACGGAAAAACTGTTGATGTTCTTAATTTTGATGGCAATGTTGAACGCTGGATTATGACTTACATCAAAGAAAATGACGGAGAAGATTACATTCAGTTTGATGAAAACGGAAATCTCTATATTCTTGTTTACGAATATGCAAATTCAAAAAACAAACCTGTAATCTACCGCTACAATCCTTTAAACGACAAAGTTGATTCTTACACCGTAGATGTTGAAGGCAATATAAATATAAGAAACTTTAAAATCACACGAAACGGCAAATGGATTTTCCTTAATGTAATAATTGACTACAAGTACAACAACGTATACGCGCTTCAGGTAAATTCAAATGCAAAACCAATTACAATGTACGAATTTGACGCAACAGATTCTACTGACGAAGGTACCTGGGCAGTTTCGAGCATTGGAGTAAATGCAAAAACAAATGAAGTTTACTGGTATGTAAATGAATACAATTCTTACACACGCGCAAATTCAGGACTTTACATTGCAAGTATGAGTACAAGCGGTTCCTATTCAAAAGATAACGTAAAATTCTACCACGGACTTGATGAATGGAGCTGGAACCGTGCTATTGAATATTTTATTACAACAGATAACAAAAAGGATTATTCAGCCGCACTTGCCTATCTAAAAAGTTTCTGCCGCCCGGACCGCAAAATTGATGATATTGAATTCAGCCTTTATAAATTTAAGGATATGAAGGATGCTCTAATCTGCAATCCTTGGAATGATTTTAAAACTCAGGATTTTTCAAAACTTTATAAGGAAGATGAAAATGGAAAAGTTTTAAAAGATGAAGCAGCACTTAAATATCTTTTTGAAACAAAATATGTAGACATTTTCCCAGAAAGTAAGGATTGGAATTATGATGGAGCAGAAGCAGACAGAAACCGTTCTCTTTGGGAATCTTCTTTCAAGGATTTTGTTCACTTTTATTATAATTATAAAGCACTTGGCGAAAGTTTCTTTAACAAATCAAACTATAATTATACATACTACCACTTCCCGCTTGATTTTGTAATGTTCGATAAAGGAACAACAAATCCTGTTACAATCAGTGACAATTACTTAAAATACATGAACGCTCCAGGTTATATGATTAGCGACAAGGGAATTATTCTTGCAAATGATGAAGGTGTTTGGGTTTTTGCAGACCATTGGGATGACGATGCAAACAACCACACTTATGCACAGATTTTCAATCTTACGGATGACAAAGGAAACTTTACAATGAAAGAATCGGGAAGCCTTTCTGAACTCAACAAAACAGGCTTTAAAGTTGCACGCGATTATTCTTACTCTCGAGAAGAAACCGATCCTTGGTATAAATCTCCGTTTGCAGTAAACACAAAAGGCTTTGCCGCAATCAGCCTAGACCAGAAAACAATTTACTATCATTCAAACGGCGTAACAAAAGACCTTCTTGCAAACGACAGCAACAAAAATGCCATCGGTGCAATCTATTCATTTAGTATTAACGACGACGCACTTATTTACAATGCAGTAAAAAAGAACGGCGGATATTTGATGGTAAGCATAGACCTTGCAACAGGAACTGCAACTAAGCTTCCTATCGAAAAGAAAGTTGAAAGCATGCTTGGATTGTAAAAAGCACGGTGGTTGAGAGTGTCGAAACAACCGCATTAAAAAAAAATATCCCCCTGAAATTGAACTTTATTTGTCCAACTTTAGGGGGTACACTTCATATCCGCCAAATTTTAGGGGATTCTAAATTTTATTAAACTTTAAACAAATCTATTTCTGTTCCAATCTGTTTAATATTGTCAGCCATTTTACCAGAAATTTGCGAAAGTGCAGAACCGGTTTCGTTAATTTTAATTGCTCCGATGTGCATTTCGGCAATACTATCTTTGATTGTGTCGGTTGCAGTTTGAAGTTTATTTATTTCGGCAAGAATATGTTTGTTACCTTCAGTCATTTCTGCAGAAGCAGTCTTAACTTCC
>JAILCM010000102.1 GCA_024680155.1 Treponema sp. | reverse complement strand
CCTGAATTGCATTAATGCGGCTGTCTGTCTGGCGGATAAACGGCTCATACATAATTTCCATAAAGCTTGCAGGCATACCAATTCCTGTATCAGAAACTTTGTATTCAAGTTTTATGCAGCCTTCTTTCTGGCTTGGGTATTCAGTTAAATCAACGTAAACCTGTTTATTTTCAGGTGTATATTTTAAGGCATTAGAAAGTATGTTTATAAAAATCTGATTGATTCTAAGCTGGTCTGCAAAAAGATATTCGTGTTTAATGTTTTTGCTTCGGAACCTGAAGTCGATATTTTTCTGGCGGACCATTGGCTGCGAAATGTTTACAAGATTTTCTGCAGAATCAACAATAGAGAAGGTGACTGGAGAAAGGCTGATGTTTCCGCGCTCAACTTTAGAAAGATCAAGAATATCATTAATCAGCGTTAAAAGATGATTACTTGCTAGTTTAATTTTCCTCAGGTTATCAGAAACATACTGCGAATCTTTTACGTTTTTTTCTGCAATTGTTGTAAGTCCTATAATTGCATTCATTGGAGTTCTGATATCATGAGACATTGTAGAAAGAAAATCTGTTTTTGCCCTGTTTGCGTAATCTGCTTCTTCGGCTGCAATGGCGAGTTTTCGGTTAAATCTCATGATAATTAAAACATCAAAAATCAAAAGGATAATAAGGCTTATAGAAACTACAATCACCAGCGGCCAGTCAATATTATTTTTTGTAATATCCTTCATAGGAATATAAGTTATGAGTGTCCAGTCAAAAGAAGTATTAACCGGAACATGAACTATAAGACAGTCTTCTGCCTTTGAGTTCTGCATTGTAAGCATGCCGGTTTCGTGAATCTGTGACTGCAAATTTTCAAAATCTTCTTTATTAATCTGATTATAGGATTTGTAAAATTCAAAGAAGTTTGAGTTTTTAAAAGATTTTCCTTTGATTATGTAGTTTCCTTCTTTATCGATGATTGAAATCTGGGCATCGCTGTATTTTTCTGACGGAAATACCCATTTGCTCGAAAGCATGTTTATTGGAATAACCCTCATAAGAACAGCTTTTTCGAATTTTGAAGATTTACTCTTACTTGTGCTGGTTTCGCTTGCGGCGGCAGAACTTCCTGAATCATCATCAACTCTAAGTTCCAGAAGGTCGCAGAAAGCAATGGATTGAATCCCGTTAATTGGATTTGTATAAGAACGCGTAACTCGTACCTGATCCTGCTGACCTAAAAGTTCATTTAATGAAGAAAAAATATCAATTTCTTTGTAAGAAACGGTATATTCGTCGGGATTATCGATTTTTGGTTTGTTTGAATAGCCTGTTAATGTATCCAGTCTGATAATATGAGCCGAAATATTTTGAATGCGCTGTGCAACTTTAAGATAAGACATTGCTTCGTTTATATTCATTTTGCGGCTGTTTATGCATTCGGCCCAGGAATCACAAAGCTTTTGTTCGCCTTCAAGATAATTTGTGGTTACCTGTTCCATACCGATGGACATGGTCATAAAATTTTCGGTGTTGTAGGCCTTCATTGAAGCACTTTGTTTTCTGGCATAAAGCACTACAAAGAAAATTGTGAAAATAACAATAAGAAAGTTTGCGATGATTATAAGCTTTTTTTTCATAAATTAACTACCCGAAAACTTTGAACGGATTTCAAGAATATCTGAATACATTTTTGAATAATCTGCATTTTCGCGAGCGCGAAGTTTTTCTGTCATTTGGGAGAGGGCATCGAACAAAGGTGTAAGGGCTAAGTTTCCGATTACGCCTTTTAATGCGTGGCAAAGTTCAAAAGCCTGTGTAAGGTTATTTTGAGTGATGGCAGTTCCAAGCTCTTCAAACTTTTTGTCACTAAGGCCCATGTTTACAAGCTTTAGGTATAAATATTTGTTTCCAACACAGCGAGAAAGGCCTGTTTCTACATCGGCTCCGTTGTTTTTTTATTCTTCAATAGAAATCATACAAACCTCGACATTTCGCTAGGTGGAATCGGTTTAGAAAAATAGTAGCCCTGAATTATGTCGCAGCCGGCATCTTTAAGCATTTTGTATTCTTCTTCTGTTTCAACACCTTCTGCAACTACCGATGCATCAAGAGTTTTAGCAATATTAATCACAAGTTCTACAAGCTTCATTTCTTTGTTACCGGGTTGAATGTTTGTTATAAACGCCTTATCCATTTTAAGAACGTCAATCGGCATGGAAGTAAGCATGTTAAGCGATGAATAGCCAGAACCAAAATCATCCATTTCTACTTTGTGACCAAGCGAGCGCAGGTTTTCTACAACTTCTATAATATGCTTTGAATCTGAAGTATATGCGGACTCGGTAATTTCAAGCATATATTCAGCGGGAGAAAGGCCGTTTTCTTTTACAATTTTTGTAATAAAGTCAGTCATATCAGGAGCGGCAATATCAACTCGCGAAACGTTTACAGAAACAGGAATTGTTTTTCCAAGTTCCTTTTTCCATGCGCTTATCTGGCGGGCAGCTTCTTCCCAAACGTAACGGTCAAGCTTTGTAACAAGGCCGTTTTCTTCAAAAAGAGGAATAAAAAGGTCAGGGCGAACAAACCCTAGTTTTGGATGTTCCCATCTTACAAGGGCTTCGGCACTGCATAAAACAGGCTTTTCACCTTTTATATTAAACTTTGGCTGATATACAACCTTGAACTGTTTCTGCTCAATTGCGGCTTCAAACTCCTGTAAAAGATGGGCGTTAAAAACTTCCTTTTCTGCCATTGTGTTATCATAAATGCAGATGTCTGTGCTGCCCGAAGTTTTGTTTCTAAGTGAATTGCATGCCTGAACCGCATGGTCAAACCGCTGAATTATTGCAAACTGCTTCTCTTTATCTGAATAAACACCAAGTCTCAGTCTGATTTCTGAAGGCTTTAGGAAAGATGAAAGGGCTTCGGTAATTTTCTGCAAAATAATTCCATATTCATTTTGATGAGGAATGTAAAGGTAAAAACTGTCGGCCTCATTTCGTCCTGCAATTCCGCCTGTTTTTAAAAGTGCTTTACGGATTCCGTCTGCCATTGCCTCTAAAATCTGGTCACCAAAATTGCGTCCTTTCAGCTGATTCAAAAGATAGAACCTTGTAAAATTTATTGCAACCGCATCCATCACCTTGTCGGGGAAACGCTGGTCAAACTGAGAGGCATATTCAAAGAAAAAGTCGGGACTGTAGAGCAGGGTGAGTTTATCAAATTCTGTGACATGAATTATTTTTGAATTTTCAAAAAGTTGGATTGAATGGCGCACACGGGCAAGAATAACTTCTGGTAAATCATAAGGCTTTGTAAGAAAATCTGCGGCTCCAAGTTTAAGGCTTTGAATTTCACTTGATTTTTCGGAAGTAAGAACGATTACCGGAATATCTGTAATGCTACCGTCTTCGTTCATGGCTTTTAAAACCGCATTTCCGTCCATTACCGGCATAAGCAAATCAAGCAGAACAAGTGAAATTGTAGATTTTTCCGAATGAATTATTTCCAGGGCTTCTTTTCCATCCGCCGCGAAAATTACTTTATATTCAGTTTGAATTATATTTCCAAGAATTTCGCGGTTAATAGGTTCATCATCAACAACAAGTATAGTTCGCTCAAATAAATCATTCATATTCTATATTATATAACGATTTAGTTCACTTTGCGATTTTTTTTTTACTGCCGATGTTTATTAATTTTATACAGATTTTAACTTTTTCTTGAAAAAATACCTGCTCTAATATAAAATATAAATGGGAGTTTGTATGAAAAAATCAGCAGTTATTTTGACTTTTTTCCTGGCTGCAATTGTTTTTACAAGTTGTACGTTTAATTTATTTAAGCCTGTAGATGAAGATGAACAAATAAAAAAAGTTCTTTCTTGTATTGAAGATGTAGGTGTTGTTTATTAATATGATGAATGACAAAGAATATAAATCATAATTATGAAAGGCTTAAATTTTTCGTGGCCTCAAAAATCTGAGGCAGAAAATCTTGCAAAAACCCCGGCTAAATCAATTTTAGTTCCAGATGTTTCATCTAGTCTTAGGATTTCTAGTACAGAAAATCTTTATATTGAAGGCGATAATCTTGAAGTTTTAAAAATTCTGCAGCAATCATATAGCCAAAAAATCAAAATGATTTATATTGACCCGCCGTATAATACAGGAAACGATTTTATTTATAACGATGATTTTGGACATCATACAAGCTGGCTTAATATGATTTACCCGCGTTTGATTCTTGCAAAGAAACTTCTTTGTGATGACGGAGCTATTTTTATAAGTATTGATGAAGGCGAAATTATAAACTTACGGATGATTTGCAACGAAATTTTTGGTGAAGAAAATTTTGTAAATAATTTTATGTGGCTTCATGGAAAAGGAAAAAAGGATTCCTGGTCGCGGACGTTGCAGCAGTATGTGGTTGTTTATGCAAAAAATAAAGCGAAAATGAAACCCTGGAACGAAAAAAAAGTGTGTGATTATCCTTTTAAAAATCCTGATAATGATCCAAAAGGTCCTTGGTTTAGTGGAAGCCTTTCTTTTACCGAAACTCGTTCAAATCCGAAAAGTAAAAATTTTTATACAATAAAATCTCTGTCGGGGGTGGAATGGTCGCGGCAATGGATGATTCCTCAATCTCAAATGGAACAGCTTATAAAAGACGGTGATATTTCGTTTGGAAAAGCTCCTGATTTTGATAGCGTGCCAAGAAAAAAAATTCGTCCTGGTGCAAAAATTGATGTAATTCCTAATAATATAATTGATGATTGTAATACAACGCGTGGGGCGGAACGGTATTTGGAGTCGCTTTTTGGTTGTATTTGTTTTAGTTACCCTAAACCGTATGAACTTATTAAAAAACTTGCTTCTTTTATGAATCTGCGGGATTCTATAGTGCTTGATTTTTTTTCTGGAAGTGCAACTACTGCCGAAGCTGTAATGCGTTTCAATATAGAAGAAAATTGTTCAAATAAATTTATTATGGTTCAGTTGCCTGAAAATCTTGATGAAGTACTTGGTAAGTCTGTAACAAGTGGGAAATCAGTTGTAAAAAATGCAATTGAATATCTTTCTAAAAAAAATCTTCCTCATAATTTGTGCGAAATTGGGAAAGAACGTATAAGGCTTGCGGCAAAAAAAATAATTGAAGAATATGGAATTAAAGTTGATGAATCTAAAGATGAACATAATCGGATTGCTTGCGTTGATTTAGGTTTTAAATGTTACAAATTGCAAAGTAAATAATTTATTACTGAAAATGTGATAAGTTTAATTATACTAAACTTCTTTATTATTTATTAATATTTCTATTGAATAAATCGACAAAATCATCTATTATTTTAATGTCCTATTCGAAAATGACAGGAGCATTGCATGATAGAATTAACATTAAGCCAGCTTTTAAGAGAAAAAACACAGGCAAATCCACAGCATGAATTTATGGTTTATGCTGACCGTGATTTACGTTTTACTTATGCGCAGTTTGATAAGCGCGTTGATGATTTGGCTTGCGGCCTATATGCAATCGGTGTTCGTAAAGGTGATAACGTTGGTATTTGGGCAACAAATGT
>JAILCM010000084.1 GCA_024680155.1 Treponema sp. | reverse complement strand
GAAGTTTGCCTTGTAATCAATACACCAAAAGCAAAACGCAACTACGCCGAAGACCGCAAGACAATCCGCAAGGCTTGTTTGAAATACAAGGTAAGCTACATTACTACACTTGCAGGTGCGCTTGCTGCAGTAAAAGGCATTGAATCAGTTAAAAACGGCAATGGTGGTGAAGGTGGAGTAAAATCTCTGCAAGAGTATCATAGCTTAATTAAATAATAGATTCCCTGGTCAAGCCTGCGACGTTTGCGAAGCAAACTTTGTCAGGGAATGACACTGAGGCTACATGCCATATATCATTGTCCGACTTAATCGGACAATCTCTTATAAACGACTGTCGTAAATTTTGGCAGTCGTTTTTTTTTATTCTTCCAACGCCTTATACTTTATTCTGCATTCCAAACAGCTCAAAAGCAAAATTGGAATTATAAACCAGTAAAGTTTGTTTGTAAAACCGGCAAAAAAATCATAAAGGCCATGAATCAAAACAATCGTTATGATATACGAAAAACGGATTTTATTCTGAATCTTTGCTACAAAAAGGCAACCAATTCCGGCACAAGTCATATGAATTATGTCCGAAGTAAAAATCCTTACAAAAATCTGCGCATAAAGCATTTCTGCCCCACGTGAATTTGCAAGCTGAAGATGATCAAGATAATAAATGCAAGATTCAAAACAACCAAGCGTTAGCCCAAACATCATTCCAAGAAAAAGAGTCCGTAGATTATTTAAATCCCTTTTTGGAAGAAAAACCATAAAAAAACATTTATTCACTTCTTCTATAAGCCCATAAACAATAATAGAAGTTGCAAATGAATAAACTAACGACTGGTAGTTTATTTCTGGAATATATACATAATTCCTTAAAAAATCGTTCAGCTGCGGAATATACGAAACTCCAAATTGAATTAAAGAAATTGGAAGAATAGCAGCAAGTCCAAGCAAACAAGTCACTAAAAGCCTAAGTGGACTAATCTTAGCGCCAAGCCATAATCCAAAAAACATAATTATCATCGGTAAAAAACAGAGAATCAAAGGTAAAATCAAACTTAAAAACATGCTTTAAAGATACAATAAAGATTGGACTTTTACAATTCAGATTGCTATACTTTATGTATGTTATCTAATCCACTTAGTTCAATTATTTTAGTTGGCCTCAAACATTCGGGAAAATCAACAATGGGAAAATTGTTGGCAAAAAAAATGTCTTCAGACTTTATAGATACTGATGAAGTAATCGAAAAAATCACAGGTCTTTCTCCACGCGATTTATATAATAAAAAAGGACCTGCCGCTTTTATGCTTGCTGAAGAAGAAGCATGCCGAAAAATTGTAGCCGAAAATCCCAACAAACAACTGGTAATTGCAACTGGTGGAGGAATCTGTGATAACGCACCCGCTTTAAACGAACTTCAATCAATTGGTAATTTTGTTTTTTTAAGACTTGATATGGAATTTTCCATCAAACGTATAGAGGCAAAAATTTCAAAAGATGAATTCGGAAACTGGCAGAATCTTCCGGCGTATGTTGCAACGTATGAACCAAAAACCATGGCACAAATTCACCAGATTCTGGAACAACGATTCACAGAACGATTTGCAAGTTATGAAGCAATCTCCGAAACTGTCGTACAATTAAAAAATGCCCCGATTGAAGAGAACTTTAAACTCATAACCGGAGCACTTAATATAAACTAAAACGTATTAAAAAATCGACCTTTCTGGTATCCTAGTAAGTACAAGCGTTTAGGTGCAAACTAGTTTCCACATCCACAGCCGCCATTTCCGCAACCATCGCCACAGTCACCGCCACCGCATCCGCCTTCACAGTCTCCGCAGCTTCCGCCGCATCCACCACAACCACGCGGATTCAGTTCTTCTTCAGTTGCATCGCGAACACCAACAATTTCAACATCAAAATTCAAGACTTTACCGGCAAGTTCGTGATTCGCATCAATTTTAATAAATTTATCGCCAACTTCAACAACGCGAACAATAGCAGGCCCTTGTGGAGTAAACATCTGAAAATTCATTCCAATTTCAATTTCCCCATCCATATCAAAACGGTCGCGGGGAACATCCATCTTTAATGCTTCATCATAAACACCATAAGCATCTTCCGGCTGAATTTTTACAGAGAACTTTTCACCTTCATCACGACCCTCAAGCGCATTTTCCAAACCAGTAATCAAATATCCGTAACCCTGAGGAAATCCCAAAGGCTCTCTACCAACCGAAGAATCAATCTGGTTTCCGTCATCATCAGTTAAAGTATAATGAAGCGTAACCCATTTATCTTTTGCAATTTTCATCCAAAACTCCGCGTAAAAAAATCACATGCACTCAAGCCCACATTAGAATTCCATTTCGTTGTAATTTACAGCATTATCCTGAACAACTTCCACAACTTCTGGGCAAGCATCTTTTAAATAACGTTCAATTCCCATTTTTAAAGTCATCAAAGCCATAGGACAACTACCGCAAGCACCAACAAGATTCAAATGAACGCGGTTTTCTTCATCAATTCCAACAAATTCCATATCACCACCATCAGCCTGAAGCTGCGGTCTAAACATTTCCAACGCCTCTTTTACAGTAGCTTCCATATTTGCATCAGCCATATTCGCCTCCAATATAAAAATATAAAAAGATAATACAAAATTCCAATAAAAATTACTACTAGA
The DNA here is from genome assembly GCA_024680155.1 of Treponema sp. Taxonomy (GTDB): domain Bacteria; phylum Spirochaetota; class Spirochaetia; order Treponematales; family Treponemataceae; genus Treponema_D. Next base: position 3,684 of record JAILCM010000084.1, on the reverse strand, counting down.
TATTATGGCGCCATCTTAACCACAACTCGCCTTCCGTGGCTTACCTACGGCCGGCCCTATCGGGCTGCTTGCGCACCACTACACGCTCGGGCGACACGGGTTCAGCTATAAAATCGCTTTATTTGTTCAGAGACATTATTTTGCTTTTCCCAAACATAATCATCATAATGTTTAAAAAAATACAGATAAAAAATTATTTCCACAAGGCCAAAACCAATGCAATAAAAAAATCCAACCAGAATCACAACCGCAAAAATAAAAGAACGAATATGCGGATTTATATAAATTGCAATTGGAGATTTTGAATAACTTACAACAGGTAAAATCATTGGAGAAAGAATTGAACCTGCAAGAACTTTATATAAACCAAGCAAACATTTATCGCGAAAATATTTTTTTACAAGAAAAACCTTCCACTCATATTCATGCTCTCTATACAAATCTTCCGTAAGTTCAGGATGCTTTTTTAGAAACTTCACAAAAAGAGGATTTTCTTTTGACATTATTAACGGGTCGATATTAGCTGACATAGGTTATATGCAAAATATAAGATTTATGCCTGAACTTTTATCTGTTCCTGCAATTCTAAAACTTTTTCTATCGATAAACCAATACATCGAGAAATTTTCTCAGGTGAATCGCCTTCTTTTATTAATTCTATTGCAATTTCTTCTGCTTTTTCTTGAGAAGCTGCTCTTATCAAATCTCTATCATGTAAATTCATACCGGCGTAATCCCTCCTGAATTTATCGTTTTCTTTTATCTTTTCTACCAAGGCAGAAAGTTTACTTGAAAAATCATCTTCACCTGGTTCATTTGTATGTATAAAATGCAAAAAATTTCTTATGCGAACATCTTCAGCTTTTTCATATGCACTTGAATTATAAATTACCTTAAGACTTTTGTCATTTAAATTTACTTCATTATTTTCTAAACATAAATTTTTAAAAGTATAACATGGCATTCCATATTGAATATTTTTTTTATCTTTAAATGGATCTTGCTTACATATAAACAGAATATTTAGTAAACGTTCTACCAGCTCAGCGCAAATATCTGGTTCGTGCAACACTGCCTGAAACATACCGTTATCTGTAAATGTTAATTCGTCTACCGATTTCGTTTTATATAATTCATTTTTCATTGTTTTGGCCCCCACCTTTAATATGTCTTTAAAAGATTTTTTTGGACCAAATTTTTAAAAAAAATTATATAAATTTTTGTTTTCTATTTAATAAATAGATATAAAAAATCAAGATGTATAGTTTTCGTCTAATTTAGCAATCTGTTCTTTTGTAAAAAGCTCATAATAATTTTTGTAAACCAAAATTGCGCGTAAATCAAGCATAAGGGAAAAGATTGCACCAAGAGCACCTGCAATAAAGAAAACTGGACCCAAATACGGAACATAAGTGAGCAGGAAAAAACACAAAAGTGAAACAACAAGCATTGCACTATACTTAAAAATATCATTTTTCCAGGCTTTACGTGGTTTTATAATTATTTGACTGTCTTCAAATTTGCTGGCTTCGGTTCTGGGCATAGTTTTCAGAATCAAAGTAAACATCCAAGCATTCATACAAAACTCTCCTTTTTTAATAATTGATTGAATTATAAGGCTGATTTTACGAATTGTCTATAAACTTTTCCTACCATTTGCGACAATTCCCGTTTCTTTGTATAATAACAAAAACGCATTTTACAAAACAAGGATTCGCAAATGATTGATGAAGCAAAACTTGCAAAGAAAACTATTTTCTCATTCGAAATTTTCCCGCCAAAAAAGACGATGCCAATCGATACAATATTTAACACTTTGGACGAACTTAAAGGCCTGAACCCAGATTTTATAAGCGTAACTTTTGGTGCCGGCGGAAGCGAAAACTGCGATAATGCTGTGGCAATTGCAAAACGTGTAAAAGACGTTTGTAACGTAGAAAGCGTAATCCACATGCCTTGTCTTAACATGACACAAAAAGATGCAGAATTTGTTCTTACAGAATTCCAGAAAGCCGGAATTGAAAATATTCTTGCCTTGCGCGGTGACCGTGTAGAAGGAAAAGAAGCCTGCAACGACTTCCACCATGCAGACGAGCTTATTTCTTTTATCCGTGATTTTGATTCAAAACGAACCGACGGCAAGCATTTTACAGTTTTTGGTGCCTGCTACCCGGAACTCCACCCGGAATCAGAGAATGTTTTTACAGATATTGATTATTTAAAACAGAAAGTTGATGCAGGAGCTAGTCATCTTTTGTCGCAACTCTTTTTTGATAACGAAAAATTTTACCGCTTTTTGGAACGCTGCCGCATAAAAGGAATTAATGTTCCAATCGAAGCGGGAATTATGCCTGCCACAAATAAAAAGTCTATTGAACGAATGGTTTCTTTAACAAATGCGGTTCTTCCAAAAAAATTCACCGATATGATGGAACGCTATTCTGATTCCCCAGAAGCTATCCGCGATGCTGGAATTGCCTACGCCGTAGATCAGATTGTAGATTTAGTAACTCACGGAGTTCAGGGAATCCATCTTTACACCATGAATAATCCGTTTGTGGCAAGAAAAATCTACGAAGCAACAAGCAGTTTGTTCAATGTAAGCCCGATTTTTTAGTAGGGTAGGAGAAAAATCTACTTTAAACTGAAAAGACCAGCGGAAATACGTAAAATCCGTTAGTCTTTTTTTGTATAAAAGCGATGGCCGTAAAAACCACCACTTTTAAGTTTAATTATCCGGCTGAACCGGACAATCATCTTATTTCTGAATCAATTTTACATCAAAACAAATATAAGCGTTTCCAGGAATTACTCCAGGGTAACCCATTGCACCGTAAGCCAATTCAGGTGGAAGAACCATCTTTCTTGTTTCGCCAAGCTTCATTTCCTGAACCATCTTGTCAAAACCTTCAATCATCTGGCCTGCAGAAGTTGTAAATTCCAATGGATCGTGTCCCTGTGGATGGAATCCTTTTGAAGCATCAAAAAGCTGACCGCTTGTAAGATAACCCATATATTCAACTTTTACTTTTTTGTTTTTGCCAGCTGGAGTTCCTTTTCCTTCTTCAACAATCTTGTAGAAAATGCCGTCCGAAGTCTTTTCAAAATCTTTTACTAAATCTTCAAATTCTTTGATTTTTGCATCTTCGTTAGCTTTTTTTACCTGAACTACAAGGTCATCAAAACTTTTCTGTGTTGGTTTGAATGCTTCTGCATCCTTTCCTTTACGAACAATTTTTACAGATTTAATTACATCATTCTGCAAAGTTTTATTTACAACATCCTGACCATAAACAACTTCACCAAAAATTGTGTGTTTCTGATTAAGCCATTCAGTTTCTGCAATTGTAATAAAGAACTGACTTCCGTTAGTATCTGCACCAGAGTTTGCCATTGCAAGTTTACCAGGTTTATCAAAATTCAAATCTTTTACAAATTCATCTGGGAATTTATAACCAGGACCACCAGTTCCATTACCTTTTGGGTCCCCACCCTGAATCATAAAATCCTGACCATCGCCATTTGCAACACTAATTACGCGGTGAAATTTAAGTCCATCGTAAAAAGGTTTACCTTTAGCTGCATCCAAAGTTCCTTCTGCCAATCCGACAAAGTTACTTACTGTCATTGGAGTTTTTTTGTAATACAATTCAACGGCAACTTCACCCTGAGTCAAATCAAAAA
>JAILCM010000075.1 GCA_024680155.1 Treponema sp. | reverse complement strand
ATTTTTTATTTTTGTGTCTGCATTATAAAGAAAATACATCATCCCGTTAGCTTGAGCATAAATAAATCCTGTTTTATCATCTGCAAAAAACATTCTGTCATACTGTTCTTTTGGATAGTCGCAAAGAGTTTTCTGTTGCAAATTTCCTTTTTTATCAAAACTTAAAACGCTGTATTTTCCCCAGCCGTCAATCGTAATTGATGTATTATCTTTCCAAGGTATTATTTTCCAGAATACATCAACATCATGTTCCTTTTCCTGAATTTCCACAGAATCATCTTCAAGTGTAATTTTTTTCATTTCTTCTGCACCAACGAAATTCATAAGTAAAGAAAAGGTAAATAAGATAGTCATAATTTTTTTCATATTTTTCCTCCCGTGCACCAGTGGTGCATCCACATAACAATGAGTTAAACCGTAAACCGGCTTGACCGGTTTGTCGGCTTTGAAGCTTTGTTATGTGATTTTACTTACTAAAAACAACTCCCAGATGTTTTTTTTCCTTTACTCGTCAATATCGCCAAAAATCCATTCGTCATCGCAGAAAAAATTCAGCTCGGCAAGGCAAGTGTCGTTGTATTTTGTGCCTTTGTAAATCGAATCAACCTTCAGAGTATAAAATTTGTTTGAAAGTTCAAAAACCTGATAGTTTAGTTTCTTGCTAGCACACAAAATATTTTGCTTTTTTGACAGCTCAGCGAACTTTTCTCCGTCCACAACTATAGTCTTGAAATCGTAAAGGCCTATTTCCTTTACGGAATTATTAGCTTCGTAGAGATTTTCGTTCGCGGCGTAACCGTTGATTACAGCTATTTTCTCAAAAGGCTTTCCATTTTTTTCATTAATAAGCGGAAGCTCAATCGTAATCAAATTATTATCCGTGTTCTCAACGAAGCTGGTCGCAGGATTCTGGTCAAACGCATTCTGCAAGCCGTATTTCAGAGGTTTTTTCATATCCCACAAAAACGGGCTTGGCTGAATAGAGATTTTATTCCAGTTTATTGGACGATAAATAAAATCATGAGTGTTGTCTTCTTTTTCAAACTCAACAAACTGGGATTTTTCATCAAAAAGATAATAATTCGCCAGAACCGCCCCTTCAGCCTGTCCTTTCATCGTTCTGTATGAAACACCGTTAGTATGGTTGTTTGAATCGCATGTAAGACCATACCTAAGCATATTGCGGTAATGGATAATGCCCATGTTTTTGCTTTTGCCCTTTATAATCTGAAACGTATTTACTATGTAGAAAACCGCAGTATCGAAGAAATATGTCGGGGCACAAAAAAGAAGCTCGCTCTGTGTTCCTTTAGCCCTGAAGAGCGCAATAATATATTGATGTTCTGGAACCCAGTCGCAGTTTTTCTGAATTTCTGAGTATAACTCGTTTCTTGTAATAGGAAGAAGCACCCAGATGTATTGTTCGCCGTTCACGTTCTCAGAAAATACGCGACCTTTTTGATACAGGATTTTCTGCTCAGAAGATTCCCTGCCTTCAAGAACGCGGTTGTTGATATAGTCGCACTTTTTAAGGAAATCTTCTTTGCTTTGGATAAAGTCCTGAGCTTCGTTTTTGTTCATCTCGGTCATAAATTGATATTCCGTGGGCAGAAAAAATTCCATATCAGGAACATTTGCAACAATTACTACCGAGACAAACAAAATCAATGGTAAACATATTAACTTTTTCATTTTTCAAACCTTGCGCCCCAGTGCGGGAGTCCGTATAACAATTGATTGTACCGCAGCGGGCTCGACCCGCTGTCAGCTACAAACCTTTGTTATGTGTGATTTTTATCCAAGAACTACTTTTCGTAAAATATTATTTATTCTTGATTGATAGCCCTTTCCTGTTGCTTTTAATGCAGCAAGAACATCATTATCTATTCTGAGACTTACTGCAGTTTTCTTTACAGAAACTTTATAAATATCGTTTCCTTCTGGATGCACTTCGTACCAGGGTTTGAATTGTTTTAACTGCTCATCTGTTTGTTCTGGGCAATCTTCTGTAGCAATTGGACGAGCATTTTCTATGATTTTTTTATCGTTTTCCGTAAGTGGATTTTTCAATAAATCATCTAATGTCATAGTTTTCATAATATTCTTTCTCCTCTTTAGGCGTTGCTCTACGTGCAGAAATTATTCTTATGTTGTCATCTCCACGTTCTGTGTAAACTACAAACAAGACTCTTTCTACAAGACCAATTACATTATAACGTTCTTCTTTGTCAGAATGGTTATCGTC
>JAILCM010000018.1 GCA_024680155.1 Treponema sp. | reverse complement strand
ACAAATACATTTTCTCGTTCGCGTTCTTCCAGAACTGTTTCGATGTATTTTTTTGTTTCTTCGGCTTGAGGGATAATCATTTTATCGAGGGCGTTTACGCGGCGCTGAGTGCGTTTTACTTCTTCGGCAAGACGCCACACGATGGTACGGATAGAAGCCATTTGTGTTAAAAGAGAAAGCAGTTCAAAAAATTTGGTGATTGCATCATCGGTGTTGGCGTGAGTTCCTAAAAACGAATAGAAAAGCTCTTTTTTTGGAAGTTCAACGTCGATTGTAGAAAACTCCATTCCGCCAATTACGACGTTTTTTTCTTCCATTTCAAAATCATAATGAACAGAATGCGAAATTCGTTCAATATTTTCGGTTCCTTCAAGGACGAGCATTTTTTTGAACGCAGGATAAGCCTGAGCAATCACTTTATCAATTTGGGCTTCAAGAAGATTTACCTGCTCAACAAGACGCATCAGTTCACGAACAAGAATTTCACGCTTTTCTTCCAAAAGGTCATAACCGTTTGTAGAAATTGCAAGCTGTTCCTTTATTGCGAGAAGATTTGATTTTGTTGGTGCAATATTCTGTTTTGCCATCTGATTACTGTCCTATCCTCTTTTTCCTTTCAAAAAAATAAAACTTAGTCATCCGGATTTTCCATGTATTTTTCTATAAATTCAGGCTTTATTCGGGTAAGTTCTGATGCAGGAAGTTCTTTTAGAATATCCCACGCAATTGAAAGTGTATCTTCTATAGTTCGGTCTTCGTATTCATTCTGACCAAGGAATTCCTGTTCAAAACGTTCGCCGAATTTTAAGTAACTACGGTCAAGTTCAGAAAGTTCTTCTTCACCAATGATTGCGGCAAGATTTCGAATTGATTTTACCTTTGAATAGCAGGCAAAAAGCTGGCTCGAAACATTTGCATGATCTTCGCGAGTCATTTCCGGGCCAATTCCGTCTTTCATCAAACGAGAAAGTGAAGGCAAACCAGAAACCGGCGGATAAATACCTTTCTGCGACATTTCGCGGTCAAGTACAATCTGACCTTCTGTAATATAACCGGTTAGGTCTGGAATCGGGTGAGAAATATCATCATTAGGCATTGTTAAGATAGGAATCTGTGTGATAGAACCTTCGCTGCCTTTGATTTTTCCAGCTCTTTCGTAAAGTTCAGCCAAATCAGAATACAAATATCCAGGATAACCTTTTCGTCCAGGAACTTCACCACGGGTTGTAGAAATTTCACGTAAGGCTTCGCAATAATTTGTCATATCTGTCATTACAACCAGAACATGCATGCCTTTTTCAAAAGCAAGATATTCTGCAGCAGTAAGAGCACAACGCGGAGTAATAATTCGTTCAATTGAAGGTGCATCAGCAAGGCTCTGGAACATTACTACATTTGCAAGAACACCCGACTCTTCAAAAGTGTCAACAAAGAATTTTGCAACGTCGTATTTAATTCCCATTCCGGCAAAAACCATTACGAATTTTTCATCGCTGTTACGAAGTTTTGCCTGGCGGATAATTTGAGCGGCAAGTTTATTATGAGCAAGTCCGTTTCCAGAAAAAATCGGAAGTTTCTGACCACGAACAAGAGAATTCATTCCATCGATTGCAGAAACACCAGTCTGAATAAAGTCACGTGGATAAACACGCGCATACGGATTTATAGGATTTCCGTTTACGTTGCGTTTTTCGGATGAAAAGATTGCCGGGTAACCGTCGATTGGTTCTCCAAGTCCATTAAAAACGCGTCCTAAAAGTTCTTCTCCAACTCTAAGTTCAAGCGGCTCTTCCAAAAACTCGAAACTTGCTTCATCAAGGTCAATTCCGGTCGTAGAACCAAAAATCTGTACGATTACGGCTTCATCCGAAATATCAACAACTTTACCAGTACGTTTTTCGCCAAAGCGGTCGCGCACAGTTACAGTTTCGTTATAAAATACATTTTCGGTACGCTTCAAAACGATAATTGGACCGTCTACGGAGCGTACGCCTCTATGTTCTATTCCTTTCATTCATTCACCACCTTGTAAGAGCGTTCAAGTTCGCCCAGCTGGGAATTTAATTCGCCGCGCACTTTTTCAATTTTATCAAGTTCATCATTTTTATAAGAAGATTTAATTCTTACAAGTTCTTCGCAAACAGGAAGTGATGTTACACGCATTAAAAGCGCACCTTTTTTTACAAGACGAACAGCACGATTGTAATATTCCATAATCAGTTCAAGAATAAGAATCTGTTTTTCTATAGAACAATATTTATCGATGTCGTCAAAAGCATTCTGCTGCAAAAATCCGTTTTTAATCATGTCGGCAACTTTAAGAACAAGTCTCTGTGCCGGTGGAAGTGCATCTGGACCAACAAGACGAACAATCTGCTGAAGTTTCTGCTCGCTCTTTAAAAGTTCAAGGGCTTCCATACGGAGTTTGAACCACAAAGGATTTTTCTGTTCCCACCAGTCACGAACTTCATCTGCATATTCAGAATAAGAATCAATCCAGCCGATTGCAGGATAATGGCGGGCATTTGCAAGTTCTCTGTCCAAAGCCCAGAAACATCGGATGAATCGTTTTGTATGCTGAGTAACCGGTTCCGAAAAGTCACCACCCGGAGGAGAAACAGCACCAATTACACTTACACTCCCTTCCTGCCCGTTAAAGTTTGTTACGCGACCTGCTCGTTCATAAAATGAAGCAAGGCGGGTTGGAAGATAAGCCGGGAATCCTTCTTCAGCTGGCATTTCTTCCATACGTCCAGAAAGTTCTCGTAAAGCTTCTGCCCAACGCGATGTTGAGTCTGCCATGATTGCAACTGCCATTCCCATATCACGGAAATATTCTGCAATTGTAATTCCAGAATAAAGAGAAACTTCGCGGGCTGCAACCGGCATATTGGATGTATTTGCAATAAGAATAGTTCTTTCCATAATTGAACGCCCGGTTCTTGGGTCAATCAAAGCCGGGAATTCAGAAAGAACTTCGGTCATTTCGTTTCCGCGTTCACCACAACCAATATATACAATCAAGTCTGCATCACACCATTTTGCAACGGCATGCTGAGTCATAGTTTTTCCAGTTCCAAAACCACCAGGAATTGCGGCA
>JAILCM010000013.1 GCA_024680155.1 Treponema sp. | reverse complement strand
TAGAATTATAATATTATGAAAGGAATAAAAATCAACAAGACCTTGCGAAACTTCTTGATTGCCGTTGCTGCAATCGTAGCTGTTTTCGTTATTACTAGCCTTATACCTGATAAGGACTTTCATGAAAAATATGAAGGATTTGATTTGGCAACCGCGGGGGGAGTAGGTTCCAGCACAAAAGGTTATGATGAATATCTTAACGAGCATGCTGCAGCCAAAAATGCCGGTTCAACTGTTGAAATCGACATTTTGTCTTATGCTGAAGATGAATCTACAGGTATTTCTTATGAAGAGAATTATCACGGTAAGAATGTAGTTGTTACAGATGAACATTCGTCTGTAACTTGGAATTTCGAGGTTCCTGAAACTGGTTTCTATAATATTGGTATCGAATATATTGGAACACCGTCTCGAAATGTTAATATGGAAAGAATTTTGTACATCAATGGAAAAGTTCCATTCTCTGGTGCAGATATTCTTTCTTTCTATCGTCTTTGGAAGGATGGTGGCCCTGTAAAGTATGATAACCAGGGTAACAGTATTCGTCCAACTCAAAAAGAATATTTTGACTATCAGACTGTTCTTTTAAAAAGTGATTTGGGTTACGAAGTTGATCCTTACCGCTTCTATTTTGAAAAAGGTGAAAATTCAATTACATTAGTTGCAGAGAATGAGCCAATGGCAATTCACAGACTTATGCTTGTTCCTGTAAAAAAATATGATACTTATGCTCAGTATCTTGCGAAACAGCCTTCTAAGCCAGAAAATGATTCTGGAACTGGCGTGTTTATAAAAGTGCAGGGTGAAGATTCTGTCGTTCGTTCTGACCCTTCTTTGTTTGCACGTTATGACCGCGCTTCTGCAACTACAGAGCCTTATAGTGTTAAAAATACAATCTTGAACTATACCGGTGGTGATTCTTGGAAGTCTCCTGGACAGTGGATTGAATGGGAAATGGATATTCCATCTGACGGATGGTACACAATTTCTGTAAAAGGCCGTCAGGTTTTCCAGAGAGGTTATGTTGCTTGCCGTTCAGTTTATATTGATGGTGAAATCCCTATTGATGCATTAAAAGCTGTTGGATTTAATTATAGTTCAGACTGGAAACTTCTTACACTTTCTGATGAAAATAAAACACCGTTCAAGTTCTATCTTTCAAAAGGTAAACATACAATTCGTCTTGAAGCTACTCTCGGAGATATTGGTACAATCATCAATTCATTGCAGGATTCTATTTACCGCTTGAATCAGATTTACCGAACAATTCTCGTTCTTACTGGAACAAATCCAGACCAGTACCGCGATTACGAAATTGATAAAGTTTACCCTGAACAGGTTGATGCAATGATGCTCGAAAGCCGCCGTCTTTACAAAATGGTTGACGACTTTATTAAAGTTACAGGACAGAAATCAGATAAGATTGCTCCTGCAGAAACTCTTGCAATTCAGCTTGAACAGTTCTATGAACGCCCAGATAAGATTACAAAGGCATTCACTCGCTTTAAGGATAATATTACATCACTTGGTTCTTCACTTCTTTCTATGACAGAAACTAAGCTCGATGTTGACTATATTATTGTTCAGAGCGCAAATGACCCTATTAAATCAATTAAAGCTAATTTCTTTAAGAAAGCCGGACACGAAATTGTATCATTCTTTACTTCATTCTTTGTAGATACAACAAGTCTTGGTAATATTTATGATGAAAATGCTGAACATCTTATTGAAGTTTGGGTTACAGCAGGTCGTGATCAGGCACAGATTCTTAAAAACATGGTTGATGATTCGTTCACACCTAATTTAGGAATTAATGCTAACGTTAAGCTTATTAATATTGATTCTTTGCTTAATGCCGTAGTTGCCGGAAATGGTCCTGATGTTGTAATTTCTGGATATTCACGTTTGCCAGTAGATTATGCTTTGCGTAGTGCAGACGTAAACCTTATGCGCTTCCCTGATTGTAAAGAAGTTCTTACTCAGTTCCGCGAAAGTGCTTACGAAGCTTACAAGTACAATGGCGGAGTTTACGCTCTTCCAGAACAGGAAACATTCAACTTGTTGTTCTATCGTAAAGATATTCTTGAACAGCTTGAACTTAAGGTTCCAGAAACTTGGGATGATCTTATTGATATTCTTCCAACTTTGCAGGGTAATAACCTTGTAGTTGGTATTCCATTCCCTCAGCTTGCAACTGCCGAAGGTGATATTGTTACATTCTATTCTATGGTTTACCAGCAGGGTGGACGCGTATACAATCAGCCTGGTACAAAATCAGTTGTTGACAGCGAAGAAGGAATTTCGGCATTTAAGACTTATACAAGCTTCTTTAACAGCTATGGTCTTCCACAGTATTACGACTTCCTTAGCCGTTTCCGTACTGGTGAAATGCCACTTGGTATTCAGAACTATACTGCTTACAATACACTTACAGTTTCTGCTCCAGAAATTCGTGGTCTTTGGGATTTTACATACATCCTTGGTACACGTAAAGAAGACGGAACAATTGACCGTTCAAATGTTGCAGGAAGTGTTTGTTCTATCATGATTAAAAAAGGTCTTGACCTTGATGACCTTGACCTTTCTAACTCACAGGAACTTGTTTACAGTGCATTTAATGGTAAACAGCTTGAAAAAGGTGTAGTTCCTGGTGTTGACGAAAGAACTTGGAATCAGGTTCAGAAAAACGAAACTCGTATGCAGGATTCTTGGAAATTCATGAAGTGGTGGGTTTCTACAGATACTCAGGTTCGTTTTGGACGTGAACAGGAAGCTATCCTTGGTTCTTCAGCACGTTATGCAACTGCTAATACAGAGGCTCTTAAACAGCTTTCTTGGAAATCAAAACAAATCGAAGTTCTTGAAGATTCTCTTGATCAGACAATTGGTGTTCCTGAAGTTCCGGGTAGTTACTATACTCCTCGCCACATCGTAAACGGAATCCGTAGAGTTGTAATGCAGAAAGAAGATGCTCGAGAAACTCTTATTGATTATACACGCAAGGTAAATGAAGAATTGTCGCGCAAGCGTCAGGAATTCAATCTGCCTGTAGAAGAATAAAGGAGAAAATGATGAAAGAAATGTGGAGTAAATATTTCGGCAGAAAAAAGCTTGCTCTTACAGATACAATGCACAGGGCAAAAACAATGAAAATTTGTTATGCTTTTCTTTTGCCTTATGCAATATTGTTCATAACATTTTATGTACTTCCAATGCTTAATTCCATTTATTACAGTTTTACTAACTTTAATATTTTGGAAAAACCTCAGTTTATTGGAGCAAGAAACTATGTAAACTTGTTCCTGCAGGATGAAGTTTACCAGATTGCCGTAAAGAACACCTTCCTTATTGCAGTTATTACAGGTCCTGTTGGATATATTATGGCATTCATTTTTGCGTGGCTTATTAACGAGCTTCCAAAATGGGTAAGAACTCTTGTTGTATTTTTCTTTTATGCACCATCAATCGCAGGTAACGTTGTTCAGGTATTCCAGAGATTGTTCAGTGATGATGAATATGGTTGGTTGAACTCATGGTTGTTAAAACTTGGTGTTACAACTTCTCCTATTACATTCCTTACAAATCCTATGAATGCTATGAAGGTACTTATTCCTGTAATTTTGTGGCAGTCACTTGGTACAGGCTTCCTTTCATTTGTTGCAGGTCTTAAAGGTATTGATAAGTCACAGTACGAAGCTGGATATATTGATGGTATTCAGAACCGCTGGCAGGAACTTTGGTATATTACACTTCCTAACATGAAGCCAATGTTGTTGTTCGGAGCTGTCATGTCTATTACAGGTGCATTCAACGTTTGTGATGTTCCACGTGCTCTTATTGGATTCCCAAGTACAGACTATTGTGTACGTACAATTGTAACTCACTTGTTCGACTATGGTTTCATCCGATTCGAAATGGGTTATGCATCGGCTATAGCTACAATCTTGTTCTTAACAATGATTATTTGTAACAAAATAATTCAGTCTCTCTTGAGCAGGGTTGGACACTAAGAGGTATAAAAATGAGAAGAAGAAATAAATATCTTGAAGGACCAACAATTCATCATTACAAATTCCGACGTAAGCCAAACCGTTCTGTCGGTGGTGATATTGGAATTTACATTTTCCTTGGACTTTGTTCTGTTGTAATGGTTTTCCCTTTGGTGTTTGCTATTGCTACATCATTAAAACCTTTGGATGAACTTTTGAAGAATCCACCAACATTCTTCCCACGTAACCCAACATTTGATAACTATTCAGATTTGTTCGTTACGTTAAGTCAGTCACAGTGGGTTCCATTTACACGTTATGTTTTCAATACAGTATTTATTACTGTTGTTGGAACTCTTGGTCACGTAGTTTTTGCTTCTATGGCTGCGTATGTTCTTGCAAAATACAATTTCCCGGGTGGAAGCCTTTTCTTCCGCGTTGCAGTTGTAGCTTTGATGTTCAGCGGTTACGTTACAGGTATTCCAAACTACTTGATTATGTGCCGTCTCCACATGGTAGATACATACTGGGCTTTGATTCTTCCTGCAATTGGTGGTTCTCTTGGACTCTTCCTTATGAAGCAGTTTATGGAAGGATTCCCAATGTCACTTGTTGAAGCTGCAAAAATCGACGGTGCTAACGAATTGACAATTTTCTGGAAGCTTGTTATGCCAAACGTTCGACCAGCTTGGCTTACAATTTCAATCTTTTCAATTCAGGGCTTGTGGAATAACCCACAAACAACTTACATTTATACAGAAGGTAAAAAAATGCTTGCTTATGCACTTCAGCAGATTCAGGCAGGTGGTATTGCTCGTACAGGACAGGCGAGTGCGGTAATCGTATTTACAATGTCTGTACCAATCATCTTCTTTATCTTCTCACAAAGTCAGATTATGGAAACAATGGCCACATCAGGACTTAAGGACTAACGGTATGAATAGAAAGAAAATATTATTTACAGCAGTATGCCTTTTTTCAATTTGTGCCGGACTTTTTGCAAAAGGTGATACTTACATTTATGACTACTGGGGAGAAGTTGAAAAATCTCCGGATGCTTACAGAGTTTCTAGCGTTTTGTATGCTGATGATTTAAAACTTGATACTCCATTAAAGAATCCTTCTAGTTTGTTTTCTATTGGCAATTTAATTTATCTTGTTGATACAGATAACAACAGAATTATTGAACTTGTTTATAACGACAACAAAACTTTGTCTTTGAGCAGAGTAATTGATCGTTTTAATTCAAACGGACAGGTTGTAGAAACTTTCAATGGTCCAACAGATATTTTTATTACAGATGACGGATTTATTTTCGTTGCTGATAAAATGAATGGACGTGTTGTTAAGTTGGATAAAGATTTGAATTATCTGTTCTCATTTGTAGAACCTGATGATCCAACTTACGAAAAAGGAAAGACTTTCTACCCACAGAAAGTTGTTGCAGATTCAAAAGGACGTGCTTACATTCTTGCTCAGAACGTAAACAAAGGTTTCTTGAAATATGAATATGATGGAACTTTTACCGGTTTTTATGGTGCAAGTGAAGTTGTTTTCAATGTAACAGACTATCTTTGGAAAAAGTTTTCTACACGTGCTCAGCGTGAACAGATGGAATCTTTCGTTCCTACAGAATACGCAAACGCTTATATGGATAAAGAAGGCTTTATTTTTGCAGTTTTGAATACATTCAGTGAATGGGATTTGAAGTCAGATAAAGCAAAACCTATCCGCCGCTTGAACGCTCTTGGTAGCGATATTCTTGTAAAACTCAGTGACAATCTTCCAATTGGTGATTTGACTTGGGGTAATGCAGCTGGTATTAAGGAACCATCTTGGTTTACAGATATTACAGTTCTTGATAACGAAGTTTATATTACAGTTGATGTAAACCGCGGACGTATCTTTGCTTATAACAATCAGGGATATCTTTTGTTTGCATTCGGTGGTCGTGGTAATATCGACGGATTCTTCCGTTCTCCATCAGCAATTGAACATGTTGGAAAAGATTTGTTCGTTCTTGATTCTATGAATGCTTCTCTTACAGTATTTACACCAACTGAATATGGTAATCTTATTTACGAAGCTACAGAATTGTATGCAGAAGGTGATTACGACGGTTCAGCAGATAAATGGACAGAAGTTCTTAAGCTTAACGGAAACTACGACCTGGCTTATATTGGTCTTGGAAAAGCCAAACTTCGTCAGGAAGAGTATAAAGAAGCAATGGATTACTTTAGGCTAAAGAGGGATAAGAGAAATTATTCAAAGGCTTTCCAATATTATAGGAAAGAATGGATTGAACGAAACCTCAGCTGGATGGTAACACTTCTTATTATTATTGTTCTTACTCCGTTTGTTGTTAAATGGATTAAGAGACTTAGATGGGAGTTGAAATCATTATGAGTTATATAACACGAAAACTTAAGAAATTAGGCCAGAAAGATATTTACATCCGCTTTCTGAAGACCCTCCGTTATTCTATGCATGTAATTTTCCATCCTGCAGACGGTTTCTGGGATTTAATTCATGCTAAACGTGGTTCTTATGCTGCCGCTAACTTTATGGTAATTCTTACACTTTTGACACATATTTGGAAATTGCATTTTACAAGCTTCCTGTTCTTGAACAATAACTGGGAAAAAGTAAACATTTTCAAAGAATTTGCGTCAATTTTGCTCCCTCTTGCAATTTTCTGTATTTGTAACTGGGGTGTTACTACTTTGTTCGACGGAAAAGGTAAATTAGGTGATATTTATATGGGTGCGGCTTATGCTCTTACTCCATATCCACTTATTCAGATTCCGCTTATTATTGCTAGTAACTTTGTAACTGTTGATGAAGGTACTTTCTATACAGTTTTCAGCAGCATTTCTATGATTTGGGTCGGAATCCTTCTCTTTATGGCAATGATGATGATTCATCAATATGGATTTGGTAAAACTTTGTTGTTCACCATCATTACAATATTTGGTATGCTCGTCTTTATTTTTATCATGCTCTTGTTCTTCAGTATGATTTCTCAGGGCGTTGCATATTTCGTTTCTCTCGCACGAGAAATTATGTTCAGATTGAACTGACGGGAGTAATGAAATGAATAAAGAGGATAAAATGGAAGCTAAAGAAAAAGAACCAAAGGTAAAAGCTCCTAAGGTTAAAGCAGAAAAACCTGCAAAAAAATCAAAATATCCGGAAGGGTATATCGGTCGTCCAAAACCGATGAAAACTAAAACATTTGAATTCCATAAGCCTACAGTAAAAACTTACATTGGTTTAGGTTTCCTTACTGTTGTAATTGGTCTTCTTGTATGGTTGATTATTGCACTTGTAAATGTTGGAAAACTTTCTGATGCATTTATTAAGGCTTACGAATTTGATACAGATACAGCCGGCGAAACTTATGTTCTTGAAAACGATAAGCTTCGTATGGATTTTGATGTTGCAACTACACAGTTCTCTATTACTCAAAAAGATACAGGACATGTGTGGTATTCTAATCCACAGGATTTGGATGATGATCCTATTGCTCTTCAGAAAGAAAAGAACAATATGATGTCTACACTTCTTGTAAAATATTCAACAGAAAACGGTGTAAATAACGTTTACGACAGCTATACTTACAGTATTAAACGTAACTTCTTTGAAACAGAAAAGAAGGGTAATGAGATTATTGTAAAATACACTGTCAGCCAGATGGAACGTGAATACAAGTATCCGCTTGCAATTTACGAATCAGAAATGGATGAATGGCTCGAAGAAATGTCTTCAAATGACCAGAATGTTATTACTCGCCGTTGTTACCGTCTTGTTGATATTGAAAAACTTAAGCCGTCAGATAACGAAGCAGAACTTCTTAGAAAATATCCTGACCTTGAAGAAGATAACTTGTACTTAATCTTTGACCCACTTAACGGTTACCTTAAAGAGCAGTGTGAAGCTATTTTTGCAAAAATTGGATATAGCGACGAAGATTATATGCGTCACCGCGAACTTTATAAAGAAAAGAATGAAAAGGTTGAACCTGCATTCAATATTACTGTTCATTATAAACTTGAAGGTGATTCGCTTTCTGTTGAAATCCCTTATGATGATATTCTTTACAAACGTGCTTATCCAATTGTTCAGCTTAGCGTTCTTCCTTACTTTGGTGCTGCAGGAACTTCAGCTGATGGATTTATGTTTGTTCCAGAAGGTGGCGGAAGTTTAATCAATTTCAATAATGGTAAAACTCGCCAGAACGGATACTTTGCTGATGTTTATGGTTGGGACTGGGCTTCTGACCGTTCAGCTGTAATTAAGGAAACTCGTGTTGCTTATCCTGTATTCGGTGAATCAGAAGGCGATTCAAGCTATATTTCTATTATTGAAAATGGTGCTGAATATGCCGGAATTACTGCTGAAATTAGTGGAAAACTTGCAAGTTACAACTATGTTCGTGCAGATTATAAGATGATTCATGGCGAACAGTTTGAAGTTTCTTCACGAAATACAAGTGCTCAGTACTCATACGAAGCTAATCTTCCAGAAGGTGAAAAAATCAGACAGCTTTATAAGTTTGTTGGATCTCCTTCTTATGTAGATATGGCTGTTGCTTATCGTAATTATTTGTTCGGAAACGACAAACGTACACAGAATAAAACAATGCCAATTGCTGTAGAAATTGTAGGTGCTGTTGATAAAGTTCAGCAGGTTGCGGGTTTGCCAAAAACAATGCCTTATAAACTTACAAGCTATACAGAAGCTGGCGAAATTATTAAGTCAATCGATTCTGACCTCGGAATTAAGAATTCTAGTATTAAACTTTCTGGATTCTTTAATGGAGGTATCAGACAGAAAATGCTTAATAACTTTAAATGGATTGGTTCACTTGGTGGAGCTTCTGGAATTAAACGCATGATGGAACAGGTTTCTGATACATCTGCTAAACTTTATCTTGACGGTACAATGCAATTTGCATATCGTCCAAATCAAACTGCCGGCTTTAACCGTTACCGCGATCCAGCTCGTTTTGCAAATGATGAAGTTTGTAAACTCCAGGAATATTCTCCAATCTGGTATGGTAAACTTGATTCACTTGATTCATACTTCCTTCTTAGACCGTCTAACATTGCACACGCTTCTGATGTTCTTATTAAAAATGCTAAAAAGTATGGTTTTGATGCTATTTCTTATAGAGATAACGGTTATCAGCTTTCGGCAGATTATAATGACAGTAGAGTAGTAAGCCGTGCAGCCGCAAGAGAACAGCAGCAGGAAAAAATGCAGCTTGCAAATGATGAAGGTCTTAGAATTATGATTAATGCTGGTAATAACTACGCACTTAAATATGTAGATTTTATTACAAATATGACACAACATGGTAATAGTTACGCTATTATTGACCGTCAGGTTCCTTTCTACCAGATTGCGCTCCATGGTTATAAAAATTATGCTGGTTCTGCTGTAAACCTTGGTTACGAAATTAATCAGGCAATTCTTGAATCTGCAGAAACTGGTGCAGGTTTGTACTTTGTATTCATGAATGAACCAGAAAAGATTCTTCAGGAAACAAACTATACAGAATATTATGCAGCTTGTTATGATACTTGGAAAGACAGACTTAAGGACATTTATGGACGTTATAATTCAGAACTTAATCCTGTTGCAAACAGCCTTATTTCTGACCATGAATATCTTGAAGATGCTGTAACTTGTACAACATTCGATAACGGCTACAGTGTACTTGTAAACTTTGGTTATGTTGATTATACAACAGACGCTGGTACAGTTGTTCCTGCTCGTGACTATAAAGTAATAAAGGGAGGAATGTAAGATGGCAGATGCTACAAAAACAACGGCACTTAAAAAACGAAAATTGACTAAGGTTGGTTTAACTGGCCGCCGTGCTCTTTACGGTTACATGTTCATTTTACCATTCATTTTAGGTTTTATTTTCTTTATGATTAGACCGCTTGCTCAGTCATTTAGAATGAGTTTTAGTGATGTAATTATTTCTAATGAAGGTTTCCGTCTTGAATGGAACAGTCTTGCAAACTATAAACGAGCTTTGCTTGTAGACCCTGAATTCAACCGTATGCTTGTTGAATCTATAACTCAGATGATTTATAGATCATTGGCTACAATCGTATTCAGTTTCTTTGTTGCTTTGCTCTTGAATCAGAAGTTTAAAGGACGTGCACTTGCCCGCTCAATCTTCTTCTTTGCTGTAATTCTTTCTTCTGGTGTTCTTGTTGGTCTTGAATACAGTAACTCTTTGATGTCTCAGCTTAAAGCTACAATTGAAGAGGCTGGTAACTCCAATTCCATTACAAAGGTTCTGGAGGATATTCTTATATCGAATGCAAGTAGTGTAGGTAGTGGTGCAAAACTTGAAAAGGTATTCAAAATCCTTTTTGAAATTATCGATTCTATCTACGAGGTTGCCATGGCATCAGGTATTCAGATTATCATCTTCCTTTCTGGTTTGCAGAATATTTCACCAAGTATGTATGAAGCAGCTGATATGGAAGGTTGTACAGCGTGGGAAAGTCTTTGGAAAATTACAGTTCCAATGGTAAGTCCTCTTATGCTTGTATGCTGGGTTTACACAATCGTTGACTTCTTCATGAAGACCGATAACAAAATTATGGAAAAGATTAATACACAAATGGTTATTCAGCTTAATTACGGTTACAGCTCTGCTTTGGCTTGGATTTACTTTATTGTGTGTATGCTTTTGATTGGAATTACTTCTTTGATTATTTCTAAGGTGGTGTATAACTATGACTAATAAGAAAGAAAAAAAAGCCGTTGAAGAAAAACGTTCATTCTGGGAAAGAAACGAAGCTTCCGGTGGAGTTTTGCTGAAAGAGACTTCAAAGAAGTATCTTATTTCAATTTTCCGTGGAATTCTTCTTTTCGGAATGTGTTTTATGATTATTCAGCCAATTTTGAATAAATTTTCGTTCAGTTTTATGGCAGAAAAAGACTTGTACGATACAACAATTATCGTAGTTCCAAAGCACTTTTCTGTAAGTAACTGGAGAATTTCGGCTGATTTGATGAATTATTGGACTGCATTGTTCAATACAATTTGGGTTAGTGCTCTTGTTTCTGTTATTGAAGTATTTATGTGTAGCTTGGTTGGTTACGGTTTCTCAAGATTCCAGTTCCCATTGAAGAAATTCTGGTTCTTCTGTGTAATCCTTATTATCGTAATTCCGCCACAGACAATTTCTACTTCATTGTTCTTGCACTTCCGATATTTCAACTTCTTTGGTAAGCAGCTGAACTTACGAGGTTCCATGGTTCCTTACCTGTTGATGTGTCTTGGATGTATGGGCTTGAAAAACGGACTTTATATCTTTATGATTCGTCAGTTCTTCCTTGGATTCCCATTTGAACTTGAAGAGGCTGCTTATGTAGACGGATGTGGTCCATTTGCAACATTCTTTAAGATTATGATTCCAGGTGCTAAACCAATTCTTACTTCTTGTTTCTTGTTCTCTTTTGTTTGGCAGTGGACTGATAGTTTCTATACAGAATTGTTCCTTGGAAAGATTAAACTTCTTTCTACACAGATTTCGGGATTGACTGAACGTTTTGGACAGTATTTGTCTGCAATTAATGGTGGTAGCGTTGTTGCTCCTGTTGCTTATTCAAATGCAATTTTGTCTACAGGTGTTCTTCTTATGATAATTCCGCTTATCATTCTTTACTTGTTCTGTCAGAGACTCTTTGTTGAAAGCTTGGCAAGTACTGGTGTAAAGATGTAATTAAAACTCTTTTTTTGAGGATTTATTACGGCCTTCCTTCTTTTGTAGAGGGGAGGCTTTTTTTTTA
>JAILCM010000001.1 GCA_024680155.1 Treponema sp. | reverse complement strand
AGGAATTACGCTTACTGCTTTTGAAGAATCTTCTTTAATAGAAAGAGATGCTTTTTCATCTTTCAAAATTCTTTCGTATTCAGCTTTGTCCTGAAGATACCATTTTCCGTTTTTTGCAATTCCAATAAGAATTACCTTGTTAGTTTTTTCGATTCCCCGTGTGATTGCGGCTGCTGAAATAAGGCTGATTTCGTGTTCGCCTGACCGGCCGCCATAAATTACTGCTATGTTCATAAAAATTTCCTTGTGTAAGGGCGCTGGCGCCCGTTGTTATATTGAAAAGCGTTAAAAAAATTGCGAAAGCAATTTTTAGCTTATCATCTTTTTATGGGTTAGGCTATGGAGTGGTTGCCGAAGGCAAGTGCGCTGATTTTGCTTTTGCAAAAGAAGCGTACCGACTGTAGGAGAGCCACGGAACAGCCGACCGCCTGCCGCAGGCAGGCGGTAACCTCCTATTTTAAAAGCTCCGAAAGTGCTTTTTTTGCTTCGGTTATTTCGTCGTAGGGCATTACAAAATCTTTGTAGATGATGCTGTTTTCGTGAGATTTTCCTAAAAGAAGGACAATATCACCTTTTTGTGCCATGCTGAAGGCCTGACGGATTGCTTTTTGGCGTTCATGGGTAATAAAAAGATTTTCTCCCATAACTTTGCCTTCTTTTTCGGCTCCAACGGCAATCATTTTTAAAAGTTCAACAGGATCTTCGCCACGAGGGTCTTCGTCTGCAAGAATGATTGTATCACAGAATTTTGCCGCAATTTGGCCCTGAAGAGGACGTTTTGTTAAATCTCGCTCGCCACCGCTTCCAAAAATTGCAATCATCTTTCCAGAACAACGCTTTCTCAAAGGAGGGAAGATTGTTTCAAAACTTGAAGGTGTATGGGCATAATCAACAATTACTTCAAAAGGCTGTCCTTCATCCAAAACTGTCATGCGTCCTTTTATTGGAGTAAGTTCATTTGTGTGAGCTGCAACTGCATCAAAAGAAAGGCCTGTAACGCTGCTAACGGCTGTAATTGCTGCCATAAGATTGTATGCATTGAAAGCTCCAGGAAGAGATGCCTTTACCGCAAAGTGTGAATGCTCTCTTGGAAGAACCGGGTCGTAATTTGAAGGATAAACTGCCGCACTTCCATCAGCGTCAATATCAAAAGTAAGGCCGTAAGTTGCAGAAGCAATATTGTGAGCCGTCATATAGCGCAGATTGTCCGGGATTTTTGGAAGAGGAATTGCGTTTGCACCGGTTTCTGCAGCCGCTTTTCCAGCTTTTCCTTCAGTTGTAAAACCGTAAACGTGATGTTTTGTAGAATTGATGAAAAATTCTGCGGAAGGGTCTTCAAGATTTACGATTCCAATAGAATTAATTGTCTTTTTTTCACCGGCGATTGTTTTTACGTGTGAGCATTTGTCCAGCGCACGGAAAAGATTTGCCTTGTCGCTACGGTAAGTTTCAAAATTCTTGTGGAATTCAAGGTGTTCAAGCGTAACGTTCATAAAAACGCCGCAATCAAACTGAATGTTTCCGCATCGGTTCAATTTTGTAGAAAGTCCGTGAGAAGAAGTTTCTACAACCGCATATTTACAGCCGTTCAAAAGCATTTCATTCAAATGATGCTGAATAATCGGTGCTTCAGGTGTTGTCTGGTGCTGTGGATTTGGAAGAGCCTCTCCGCCAAAAGAATATTCTACAGTAGAAATAAAGCCTGCTTTCTGACCGCATGCACGTAAAAGCTGCCAGATAAAACTTACAGTGCTTGATTTTCCTTCTGTTCCCGTAACTCCGATTACAATTAAACGCTCGGAAGGTGAATCGTAAAATCTGTCTGAAACCGGTGCCATTGCAAAACGAGCGTCTGGAACATTTATAAGAACAGGCGCAAATTTTGTAAGATTGTCCGAAAGTTCGTTGTCGAGAGTTCGTTTGATTATTGCATTTGCAGTTTCTTTTGCAATTTCGGGAGAAAGTTCGCCCTGGAAAATTACCGCGTTTGCTCCGGCTAAAATGGCCTGAGGAATAAAGCGGTTACCGTCTGTGTGAGTACCCGGCAGCGCAAAAAAGAGAGAGTCTTTTGTAACTTCTCGTGAATCAAAAACAAGGTTCGTAAGTGGAATGTTGTTTATTTCAGATAAATCGTCAATTGTAGAACCGTCTGCCGCAACAACCGTATTTTTAAAGGCTGGCAGAAGTTGTGATAATAATTTTTTCATTCGTATATTTTAATGCTATTGGAAATTTTTGTCTATTGTTTGCTATTTCTTGTATAAACTTACTTCTAAACGCTATAATAAAAATATGTACGAAGTTCGAGTAGAAGCCGATTTTGCTGCGGCACATTTTTTAAGAGATTACAACGGAAAGTGCGAAAATTTGCACGGTCACAATTATAAAGTTTATGCCCATGTTCGTGGCAGCAAATTAAACGAAGGCGGAATGCTCCTTGATTTTTCAAAATTGAAAGGTGCATTACGTTCTGTCTGCAAGCAGCTTGATCATACAAACCTGAATGACCTTCCTGTTTTTGACCAGAACCCAAGTGCCGAGCGAATTGCCATGTATATTTATGACGGAATTATCTCAGAGTTAAAAAAAGAAGGACTGGATTTGTCTTACCAGAAAGATAAAACAGAACCAGTCCTTTATTGCGTGGACGTTTTTGAAACTGAAACATCCAGAGC
>JAILCM010000245.1 GCA_024680155.1 Treponema sp. | reverse complement strand
GGAAAAATTGAAGAAAGGAAAAGTGCAAGTCCGGGGCTTTTTGTTTTGTAGCTGCTGCATGATTTTAGTAAGCTGCTTAAATTTTCGCTCATTATTGAATTTGTAAGTGGTGTTTTTGTTGTTTTGCAGATTTGTAATGCGCCCGAAATATCATGTGCAAGAAGTTTTTGTGAAAATGGAAGAATGAATTGAACTTCTGTTGAAAAATTATTTATAAAAGGATTTGCCGTTTCAAAAAGAGAAGAAAAATCATCGTAATTGCGTTCTGCAAAAACAAGTCGAGAATAAAGTTTTAAAAGATTTTCCTGCAAGTTTTGTTCCTGCAAGTTTGGAGTTGAATTTACAGTTGAATCAAAAAAGAAGTTATTAAAAAGCCATTTTGCGCCGCTGATGTTGTTTGTTGTGTTGTAAATGGAGCTCAACGCGGAAATTGCACTTTCGGAGTCGGCGTTTGTTGAGTTTTCTGTCATATTTTTAGATGAATCAGTGTTTTTTGTTCCGGCGGCGTTTGTAATAAAAAGATAGCGTCGGTATTCGGTTTCGGCTTCGTCAAAAAATCCTTGCAAAAAAAGTTCGTCGGCAAAAGATTTTACGGCAATTTGAGAAAAAGCGTCGGGATGAGGCGAGCTGCTGTTCAATGCGGAAGTATTGTTTGTTGCAGTGTTCGAGTTGGTAATAGAATTCGAGCTGGTAGTCGCGTTTGATTTTTGCGCAAAAAGATTTGAGCTTAAAAAAATCAAAATTGATGCAAAAATTATGGTACGAGTCAGTTGTGATATTTTCTTTTGTGCTAAATATGAAGTCCACGAATTATGAATCAAGGCTTTTTGTATTTTTGTATGTATTTTTATTTTCATGATTGCGAATCCTTGTTTGAGTTGCCTTTTTTTACCGAACTGTCATTTTTTTTAGTTTTTTTATCGTTTGTTTTTGCAGGAACCGGATCAATATGTTTGCCCTGTTCATTTTCGGGGTAAAGACCTCTGCTGTGTTCTTCGCGTGTACAGCGTTCAAGCCTGTCAATTCCCTGAATAATTCCGAACAAACCGTTTTGTTTTATAGCTTCCAGCATGAATTTTGAACAAGTCGGTTCATAGCGGCAAGACGAAGCATCCTGATTTGTAATGAATTTTTTGTAAAGAAAAAATCCTGCTTGTGCAGTAACCGCCGGTACAGAATAAGATGAAGCTGCGAGTTTAGAATTATCTGTGCCTTTACCAGGAAAGTCGTTTTTATAAGAAACGGTAGAAGATGCCGTGGTATCATGATCAAGACGTACTTTTAGGGCTTCATTTGCTGCAATTTTAAGATTTGAAAAAACAAGTTCCGTTTTTGTTGTTTGTATGTTTTGAGATGTTTTGTATTCATAATTTGTCATAAGAATTTTGCAAGGGTAAAAATTTCCTTCAAGAAAATAGAAATCTTCAATTTTCGATTTTACGGCGACATTTCCATCCGAATTATAAAAATCTATTTCATTTGCAAGAATTGTTTTTGAAAATTTTATCTTTGCCATATTTATATTTGTACTGGATTTTTCATCCATGGAATTCAGAGAATAATTTGCAATAACAATGTTGTCAGAATCATTTTGGTTCTTTTCATTTTCGATTTCATAATTTTCTAAAACAAATCCTGATTGCCCAAGTCCAAAATCATCCTTGAACCACAAAAGAAAATCGTTGCAGGTTTGTAAAAGATTTGCTGTTTCTTGAAAATTAAGTTTATTGCTGCCCGCCGTTGAAGAATTTCCACTTGTCGAAAAATTTTCCGCTGTAGAATCTATACACCAAAAGTTCCGTTCCGGCTCAAAAGTTTCAAACGAAAAATAAAACGGAGATTCTCTGTAAACTACGTGCCCGGTAATGTACGAACTTGTGCCCCGAGTATAATTGCCATTTTTACTAGAAAGATTTTCATCTTCCCGAACACAACTTTCTTCTATCCTTTTTGTAAAATCAAATTCCAGAGCACAAATTGGACCTGAACCCCAAATCAGATTTAAAAAAATTGCGGAAAAAAATAAAAAAAACTCAAATCTCCGTTTTGTTTTTGTAAACATAATTAATTTATATCAAATTTTATACCGATAAGTAACTATGAAGTTTTTTAAAAGTAATAAAAATTTAATCATTGTTCAAATTTTAGTGCTATTTTTGGCAGACGGATTTTTGTTTGCACAACCTTCTTCAGAAAGTCAAACTAAAAAAATCGAATATACAATCAAACAAAAATCAATGAAGCTTTCTGTAGCCGATGTAAGAATTGTTCCAGAATCAGGTGATGCAGAATTTGGAAAAGGCGGTTATCATCTTTACGTAAAAAAACTTCCTTCAATCCGCTCAATCCTTCTTACAGAAACAACAAAGGACCCTACAGGAAAATCAGACAGTTACGCTTACCGTGCCCTAGAATATAATCCTATAAATGGTGATGAAGTCCGCTATCTTGATGGAAAACCACTGGTTTCGGAAGGTGCAAAATACAGTCTTGTAGATTCAACTACAGAAAAACATCCTGAATTGGGAGAAGCGTTCCATATTTATATTCCTCAAAAATTGCTTTTTGGTTATGAATGGAGCCGTCATGGTCAGGTTGAAATAGGGCAGGGAACTTTTATAAACATCCGAACTTTTGAAAAACCGTATGCTGATTATACCGGCGAATATATGGACAGTCCTTTTATGTTTAATCTAGAAACTCGTCGTCGTCCAAAAGAAAAAGAGGAAATAAAAAAAGAAGAAAAACCGCCAGTTGTGCTTGATGATAAATATAATCCCGCTGCAGGTGAAAAATTTAAAGAAATTTCTGATGATTTGATTTATTCAAAAGGCCCGGAAACAATTGTAAAAGATGTTCTTGATGTTTTTAAAAACTCCGACAAAAATGAAAAACTTGATGTTGTTCTTGCAATTGATGCTACAGGAAGTATGAAAAATGACATTGAAAAATTGAAAAAAGATTTAATTCCTTCTTTACAGGCAACACTTATTGATTATTCAAGTTTACGCATTGGTTTGCTTTTTTACCGTGATTATAAAGATAATTTTTCTTATAAGGGATTGCCGGTTAATCTTTATGCGTTTACCGATGATTTTTCTGTTGTAAATAAAAACCTGAATGCGCTTGTAATCCGTGGAAACGAAGGTGGGGATGTTCCCGAAGCTGTTTACGAAGCAATTTATGCCTCTACTCAGTACTATTTGTGGCGCGAAAATGCAAATAAACGCATAATTCTTATTGGAGATGCAGAACCACATCCAACTCCACGCGGAACAAAAAAATATTCAAAAGATTTTGTACTTTCGTTTGCCGCGTCAAAAGGTATTGATGTGACTGCAATTCTTTTGCCAGAAGACTAATCACGAGAAGGACAGTACTATTTAATTCTGTTTTCAGGGATTTTTTCAATTCCAATTTGAGCTAATTTTTTGTAAGAAGCCGGAACCGCTGCACCAGATGCTGAATCATAAAGTTCAAGAATTTCGGTGAATGCGGCATAAGCTTTTTTGTAATCCTTTGTTTTTAAGAAAAGATGGCCAAGTTCGTATCTTGCTTCTATATAAGTAGAAGTGTCATCACCAAAACGGTCGATTACAGCATTGTAGTACATTTGTGCCGCTTTGTAGTCGCCGCTTCCGTAAGAGTTTTGTCCCTGCTGAATAAGCTGAGCCGCACTCAAATCTTCTGGAACTTCTTTTAAAGTTTTACATCCAGTTGCCAAAAATCCAAAAATGGAACCAAATAATATTGTGATTAAAATAATGTTTGTCTTTTTCATAGCGTTGATTTTACTATAAAAACAAACTGTGAGCAATTAAGTTACGTGGAATTGTACTGACTTACGGCTTTTCAAGAGCTCGTTTTTACTATAAAATCAGTTTATGAATATTATTGTAGTTGGCAGTGGCGGACGTGAGCACGCTATCTGCTGGAAATTAGCCCAGAGTTCACTTGTAGACAAAATCTTCGTTGTTCCTGGAAACGGCGGAACTGCGAATGAATCAAAATGTACAAACGTAAATCCAAAAGATTGTGATTATATTGCAGATGGCGAAAACGCTTATGTAGCAATTGCAAAACACGAAAATTGCCGCATGGCTGTAATTGGACCGGAAGATCCTCTTGCCGAAGGTCTTGCAGATGAATTCTGGAAGGCTGATATTCCTTGTGTTGGTCCTAAAAAAGCCGGTGCTCAGCTTGAAGCAAGTAAAGACCTTTCAAAAACATTCATGAAGCGTTATGGCGTTGCCTGTGCCGCAAGCGAAACTTTTGAAAATAAAGAAGAAGCCTGCGAATATGTAAAAAAACACGGTGCTCCAATTGTAATTAAGGCAGACGGTCTTGCAGCAGGTAAAGGTGTAGTAGTTGCCGCAACCGTAGAAGAAGCCCTTGCCGCAGTTGAAGATTTAATGGAAAGCGGACGAGTTGGAAATGCCGGTAAAAAACTTGTAATCGAAGATTATCTTGAAGGCGTTGAAATTTCTGTTCTTGCAGCCGTTTCTGTTACCCCGGAATCTGCTCTTAACGGAAATGCAACTATAAAAGCGTTCCAGCCAGCCCGTGACCATAAACGTTTGAACGATGGTGCAAAAGGCCCGAATACTGGTGGAATGGGCGCCGTTTCTCCTTTGGACGACGTTACTCCAGAAATTATGGCTCAGTTCAGTAAAGATATTATGGAACCAACTTTGAACGGCCTTATTAAAGAAAAGTTTGATTACCGCGGATTCATTTTCTTTGGCGTAATGCTTACAAAAAAT
>JAILCM010000255.1 GCA_024680155.1 Treponema sp. | reverse complement strand
TTCGTTTTGATATTGTATATTATGCCCGGTGGCCATAGTGGAGAGGTAATACCCGTTCCCATTCCGAACACGGAAGTCAAGCTCTCTTACGCCGATGATACTGCTTTCGCGGGAAAGTAGGTAGCTGCCGGGCTTTTTTTTATTTAACACTACAATCCATTAATTTAATCCCCATTTTTTTTACTACTACTAATCTAAAATTAATCTAACTTATAATTTTTTTTTATCTGCAAAAATCATTAATATTATGTTATAATGAATTTGGAGTAATAAATGTCAATTTTACTTAAAATTCTGCTTATTGTTATTTCTTGTCCAGTTGTTCTGTTCTTAGGCTATATTATCTTACCATGGTTCTTTTATTTTCCATATTGTTTGTTATTCAGTATGAAAAAAGAATACACAACTCCTTCTGCGGTGCACAATAAAATTATGGTTTCGTGGTATGATTATTTTTGTCATTTTTCCCGTGTGAAAATTCATGTGAGCGGATTGGAAAAAATTCCAGAAAATACACATTATCTTTTTATTTCTAATCATAGGTCAAGATTTGACAATATGGTTCATTCTGTTGCGTTGCGTCCTGAATTCATTTCGTTTATTTCAAAACCAGAAAATTTTAAAATTCCTTTTGCCAGACGTTATATGAAGCGTGCAATGTATATTCCAATTGAACGTGATAATCCTCGATTAGCAATGAAAGCTATTCTTACATCAATAGATTATTTACAAAAAGGTTTCTTTTCTATTGGAGTTTTCCCAGAAGGTACTAGAAGTAAAGATGGAAATCTAGGGGAATACAAACCTGGTTGCTTAAAAATTGCAGAAAAAGCTGGAGTTCCTTTGGTTGTTGGTGTTACACAAGGCACTCAAATGATTCATAAAAACTGGCCTTTTAAGAGAAGTGATGTCTATTTCGATATAATTGATGTTATTCCGCCTGAAAGGTTAAAATCAGAAGGAACTGTCGCAATTTCTGACTATGTATCTAATCTTACAAAAAAACATCTTATTGAATGTAAGAAAGACTAAAAATTTTAGAGGTAAAAAATGATTCAGATTTTAATGAACCCTGCTGCAAATAATGGAAAGGGGAAAGATTCAGGAGAAATTCTTGAAGAAATCTTTAAAAGCAGTGAAATCAATATTACTGATGTTACAAAATTAAAAAATGTTGCCGAATTTGTTGGATCATTTGATAAAAATGATATTATCATTGTTTCTGGCGGTGACGGTACAATGTCTCGTTTTGCTTCTGATGTATATGATTTAAAACTTCAACAGCAGATTTATCTTTATCCTTGTGGAAGCGGAAATGATTTTTTACGCGATGTTCGTGAACGTGCAAAAATTGAGAATAAACTTGTTTCATTAAATGAATTTATTAATGAGCTTCCAACTGTAACTGTAAAAGGAATTACACGTCATTTTATAAACGGAATTGGTTTTGGAATAGACGGCTATTGCTGCGAAGAAGGTGATCGTGTACGTGCAACTTCTACAAAACCGGTGAATTATACAAATATTGCGATTGGTGGTTTGCTTGGTAAATATCATCCTGCTAATGCCGAGATTACAGTTGATGGAGTAACAAAGACTTACAACAGAGTTTGGCTTGCTCCTACAATGCTTGGACGTTATTATGGCGGTGGAATGATGATTACCCCAAGTCAGGACCGTCTTAATAAAGAAAAAACTGTTTCTAATGCTGTTTGGTATGGTACTGGTAAATTTGGAATCCTTCCTAAATTTCCGTCTGTATTTAAGGGCGAACATGTAAAATATACAAAAAGTTTTGAAGTACGCACTGGTCACGAGGTAAAAGTTGTTTTTGACAGACCTCAGGCTTTACAAATTGATGGTGAAACTGTAAAAGATGTAACTTCTTATTCAGTAAGTTATAAATAAATTCTAAAATATTTTATATTTTTTCTAAACCCAACCCTATAATACTCCGATTAAAAAGTAAATGACTATGTAAAGTTCTAAAAGAATTTTACAAAATCGGGGTGTTCTGATGGGGAATTTTAAAAAACTATTATTAAGTACAATTCTTATTTTGGCCGGTTCTGCCGTTTTTGCAAGCCAGATAGCTATTCAGATTGTACAGCATGATGAAACATCTGAAGAAGTTTGTGAGCAGTCTTTTGTAATTGAAGATGAGCTTATGAATGGCTTTTTTGAAAACGGATATATAGTAACAAATTCTCCGGCTAGTATTTCCAAATCAGAAAATACCGACAGTTCATTATGGTATACAGGTTTTGGCGAAGCTTATGATGGCTATTCAGATTATTTTGTTCAGATAAAACTTTATTACTCTGTGGAGAAAGTTGGAATAAAAGAAATGTCTGTAATAAGCCGGATAGACTGGTCATTAACTTCTGTTAGTTCTGGCACGACGCTGAAAAACAGTTCATTACGGAATTTTGGAGAGTCATCAAAAAATAAAGATGCAAAATTTCTTTCAAAATATTTGATAAATGAAATAAAGCAAGCAATTAAGGCATAAGGATGGGTAGGGCATGAAAAATAAATTCTTAAAAACTATTATCACAATTTCAGCAGTTTTATGCTGCGGTTTTATGTTTTCTTCATTCAGTCCTTCTTTGGATGGTAGGGCAATTGTTGTTGAAGAAGGTGTATTTCCTCAAGGTTTATTTGCAAAAACTGTTGGGTATCTTCCTGGAGATATTATAAGCGTTACAAATATTTCTGGTGAAAAAACAGTTGATATTCTTGTAATTGGTGCTCTTGATCCGTCTGAAGGTGTTGCAATCATGCTTTCTCCAGAAGCAGCGAAGGCAATTGGTATTGATAAGACAAACAGTAACATTGTAAAAATTACTAAACGCTCTGGCCAGGATGAACGAGTTTACGGTTCTGCTGTAATTGCTCGTCAGATGAATGATTTTGCAACCGAAGAAGATTTAAGTGAAGATAATTCACCATCAATTCCTTATATTTCTTATGAAGATGATTATGCAGATGACAGTTCTAATGTAAATGTAATTCCTCCTGCAGATACAGTTCAGGTTGCTGTTTCTCCAGAAAAAACTTTGAATGATAGTTATGTTTCTGTTAATCCTTCTGATACAACAGTTTTTAATCAGGCTTCAACTTATCCTCTTCTTACTTCTGCTGAAATTTCTGCAATCAAAGGTGGCGTTAGTGATATCGATAGAAAATCTCTTAAAGATAAAATTTCTCCAGAGACAGAACAGAAAACAGAACAGGCTCAAGCTAAAAAGGAAGATGAAGTTTATTCTGCAATGAATCTTTCTAAAGAAATTATGGATATTCCAAATGCAAAATCTTCAAAAGTTGATACTGCTGATAATATCAATCTTGATGAAGTTTCTGTTGATAATGTAAAAAATAATAAGGGATATGATGCGCCACAAGGAATCTCATCTACTGATCCTATTATTGGTGCAAATGATAATAGAATTCCAGTTACAAATCAGAATCAGAATCAAAATCAAAATCAAAATCAAAATCAAAATCAAAATCCTGTGTATTCAGAACCTCTCTACGAAGATAAAGCGGAACCTGTTGTAGAAGAGCCTCTTCCAGAAGAATTGGTTTTGCTTGATGATTTGGATTCTGTAAGTAAAGTTGGTCCAGATTCTTATGATGAGCAGGAAGCTGTAATAGGCTCATATGGCATAAGCAGAAAAGCAAATAATATTGAAGAACAGGAAGTTCCGCCTCCATTTGATGAAGGTGAAGCTCAAAAGCGAGTTTATACAGCTCCTGTTGAAACTGTTGATATGTATACTGCTAATCAGCCAAAAACTGAGATTCCTTCTGAAATTCCGTTTGAAGAAGAAGAAATTCTTCCAGATAATAACGAAGCTTTGGTTCCAGAAAACAAGGAAACAACAGAGCCAGAAAATAATATAGAAGATTCTGATTTGACTCAGGAAAATGCTGATAGCGGAGCAGATGAAAATGCTGAAATTGAGCAGGAAATTACTGAATCTATTGATGATATTGAAGAACCTTTGCTTGAAGAAAAAGTTGAACTTGATTCTCTTGAAGCTATAGAAGAAGACAAAGAAGTTGTTGAAGATGAATCTGCAGAAAATCAATTTGAAGAAGAAGCAGTAAACGAGGATCTTCCGGAAATTCAGGATAACTCAGAAGATAATGAAGAAAATGCTGAATCAGAATCGGAACAGGAAACCGAAAACGAAGAAACTGATTCTGAAATTGAAGAAGAGATTTTGCTCGAAGATGAACTTCCTAAAGATACTTATAATGAAGCAGAACCTGATTTTGTAATTGAAACCGAAGAACCTGCTGATGAAACTGTAGAAGAAGACGAATATTCTGCAGAACTTCCAGATTTTGAAGAATTAGAAAAAGTTGCAGAATCTAATTCTGAAGATAAGTCTGAGCAAGCAGCTGAACCTGTAGAAGGTGAAAATGAATTAAATGAAATTGATTCAGAAGAAATTGTTACAGATGATGTTGATAACAACGAATTTGAAGTAGCAGATTTGGAAGAACCTGATGTTGAAGATGGCGAAATAAGTGATTCAACTGAAGAAGAAATTGCTATTGATTTAGAATCTGATGAAGATGAAATTGCTGAATCTGATGAAACTGAAGATGAATATGATGTTGAATCAGAATCTGATAATTCAGAAGTTGCTTCGGAAGAGGATTCTTCACTTTATGGAAATCTTAAGGAAATAAACGAAGACTTTAAGGATAGCTTGTTCTTTGTTGAAGATGAACTTGCAAAAACTGATGAAGCAGAACCTGTAGAACCGGTTTATTCAAAGGAACTTATTAGCGATGCAGTAACCGTTTCTGATAAGGATTTCGTTGATGAAAAACTTCCTTTTAAAGATGAAATAAAAGAAAAAGAATTGGTTATTCCAGAAGAAGTTGTAGAAGATTTTGAAGACGAAGACAAATTTAAGGAAGAAGAAATTCCTGAAATTGTAAAAGATTCTGAAGGTGAACTTGTAGATGATGCTGATTATGAAGAATTCAGTGCAATTACACTTGTGCCTGCAGAAGATAATCCTCCTGTTGTTGAAGAAACTGTAAAAACTGCAGATGAAAATAAAGATTTATTAAATGAAGTTGCAAAAGATACTGGAATTGAAAAGAATGAGCATAAGATTCAGCCTGTTCCAGTTGTAGAAAAAATTGAAGCTGATGATTTGGATGAAATTGCTTCTACAAAGACTACAGAAAAGAATACTGATTCTTCAAAAACTGTTGATTCTACAGGAGCTGCAACTGGAAAAGACAAATCTATTTTGGAATCAAGCTCTACGATTACTGGTGGCAAAAAGACAACGGATGCAAAAACAACTGAAACAAAGTCAGCTGAAACAAAAGTGACTGAAAAGAAAGCTTCAAGTTACGAAAAATTTGTAACAAGTGCTGATAAACTTGCTTCTGGAAAATACTATATTCAGATTGCAACACTTTCAAAAGATGAGAATGTTCTTGAAATAGTAAATAAGTATTCTGGAAATTATCCGCTTGCTGTTATAAAACTTTCTAATGGTTCTAAACAGATTCTTGTTGGCCCTCTTAGCGTTGATGAATATGCAACTGTTCTTGAAAGATTTAAGTCTTATGGTTATAAGGATGCATTCTTAAAGAAGATAAAATAAAAGAAAGGAAGAAAAAAAAGGGACTGTCGTTTGGCAGTCCCTTTTTTATGAATTGGTATTAGATACGCATTTGTCAAGGAACACGCACTATGCTTGTTTTATCCCTTAAAAAACGCGTTTTTACACAAAAAAACTTAGTTTATTGTATAAAGCCATCCTTCTGGAGCAGGGAGACGGCCCATCTGGATTCCTGTTAAAGTATCGTAGATTTTTGAAAGAACAGGACCCATTTCCTGTTTGCCTTCGTTGTAGACAATTTCTTTTCCGTGGTCATCAATAATTCCAATTGGAGAAATTACAGCGGCAGTTCCACAAAGTCCACATTCTACAAAGTTTCCAATTTCATCTTTAGAAATCTGGCGTTCTTCAATTTCGATGTTAAGATATTCTTTTGCAACTACAATCAAAGAGCGGCGTGTAATTGATGGAAGAATTGAATTTGATTTTGGTGTTACAAGTTTTCCTTCTTTAGTAACAAAAAGAATGTTTGCTCCACCAGTTTCTTCTATATAACTGTGAGTTGCAGGGTCAAGATAAATGTTTTCAGCATAGCCCTGTTTGTGTGCGTCTACAATATTGTAAAGTGACATTGCATAGTTCAAACCAGCCTTAATATCACCAGTTCCATGAGGAGCAGCACGGTCGCGGTCAGAAATACGAACTTTAATTGGTTTTACTCCGCCTTTAAAATATGGTCCAACAGGAGTTACAAGAATGCGGAACTGATATTCATCAGCTGGCTTTACACCAATAACAGCATTCGAACCGAACATATAAGGACGGATGTACAAAGTTGCTCCGCTTCCATAAGGAGGAATCCAATCCTTGTTTGCTTCAATAGTCATAAGAACTGCTTCAATAAATCTGTCTTTTGGGAAAACAGGCATTTCAAGGCGTGTACAAGAATCTGCCATACGGTCAGCATTCAAGTCAGGGCGGAAAGTTACAATATCACCGTGTTCTGTTCTGTAAGCCTTTAAGCCTTCAAAACAAGTTTGTGCATACTGCAAAACGCCGGCACATTCATTAAGTTCAATAGTGTGTTTTGAAGTAAGTTTTCCTTCATCCCATTCGCCATTCTTAAAGTTACAAACAAAACTCTTGGAAGTTTCCATATATCCAAATGGAAGGCTTCCCCAGTCAAGATTTTTAGTTCCCATTTTTATCCTCCACAACAAATGTAAGAAATTTAGTATTACTTCATAATTTTACTATCATTAAAGAATACTGTAAAGAGTAATCTAAAACCTTATTACATATTTATAGAAAAAAGTTTGCAAAAAGTTGACAAATGCAGTTAAATAATTATTATTATGGAGATGAAAAAATTTATCAGTTTGTTATTTACATTGCTATTTGTATTCGGAGTATTTTATTCTTGCCGGAGTGTTCCCGAAAGTGAACCTTTATGGCTTGTTGATTTAGAGCAGGCATATCCTCAAAAAGAATTCTTTGCAAAAGTTGGTAGTGGAAATTCTGCTGCTGATGCAATTCTTTCTGCGCAGACAGAGCTTGCTTCTTATTTTAGTACAAATATAAAACAGATTGTTGAAAGTACAAACTTAATGGAAGAAAATACGGATGGAAGTGTTGATAAAGCAAAATCTGTTCGTGTTTATGCAGTTTCAACTACCGATTTAGATTTTTTTGCAATGGAAAAAACAGAACCTTTTTATCGCAAAGATGATAAAAAATGGTACGCTGCAGTTTATATTAATAGAGCCAAAGCTTGGAATCAGTTTGAGCCATTAGTTCGCGATTCAATGAATTCATTTTATTCGGTTTTTAATCTTACAAAAAATCAAAATGATCCGCTGGAAAAAATCAAAATTTATAAAGCTGCTCAAAAAGAAGGGGAAGAATTTATAAACAGACTTTATAAGGCTGTGATTCTTTCAAAAGAGCGTACTGAAAAAACTTTTGGTGAAGGTCGCAAAACTTATGCTTCAATTCCGGGTTTGATTCAAAAAGAAAAAGGTCGCTGTATTTTATATTTTAATGTCAACGAAGATTACGCTGGAATGATTCGCGCTAAAATAAATCAAATTTTTACAAATCTAAAATTTCCTGTAACTGAAACTGAATCAAATGCGTTTTATAAGGTGCAAGTAAAATTGGATTATAATCAAAATAATGAAGAAGATTTGATTGTAATGAATCCGTCGTTGAACGTTCATTTTTTGAATGGCGATGGTGTAAAATATGTGTACGATGCTGCTTTGGAAAGAGTTTTGTCTTATAATATTGATAAGGCTAAAAAAACTTCATGTTCCCAGGCTGTTCAAAATTTAGATGATAATTTGGAAAAGGATTTTCTGTTAAAAACAGAAATTGGAAAATAAACGGAGAGTTATATGAAAAATTTAAGAAAAATTCTGGCTGTGCTTTTTGTTTTTACTTCTATTGTTTATTCTGCATCGGCTGCTGGTAAGCGTATTGCGGTTTTTAATTCATCGGCAGAAGCTTTGTCTGTTGATGAAAAAAGCTGGCTTCCTTCTTCGGTGCGCCGACGTTTTGAAGCAAATTTTAATGATTACACCGATTTTCAGCTTATAGAAATTCAGAACGAAACCGAAATTAAAAATCTTCAAAAAAAAGCTGAAAGTAGTGCGTATGATCAGAATTCAAGTATAGCACTTGGAAAACTCGTTTCTGCCGAATATGCGCTTTTTTCTACAATAACGAAAGCGGGTGGAAAATACATTCTTTCTGCAAATGTTACAAATCTTACAACAGGACTCAGACTTTCTTCTGTTACAATTGATGGTGTTACTGATTGTACAAAACTTTTTGAAGGTGCAGGTTCTTCTGTTAATAAATCAACTGTAAAAATCTGTTCTGATTTAGGCGTAATCCTTTCTGCTGTAGATAAATATATTCTTTTAAAAGGTGATAATCTTTCGGAAGATGAAGAAATCCGCATGACAAAACAGGAACTTGAATCTTACAATAAGCGAAAATCAGAACTTGATAAGCAGCTTAAAGAAATTTCTCTTTCTTCTGAACTTGATTCTGCTTCTAAAAAGGCAAAACTTGAAGCTGAACGAATTATGCTTGAACAGCAGGAAAAAATTGCAAAAGATAAAATTGCCCGCCTTGAAAAAGCTAGAGAACAGTTAGCTCAGGATCAGATTGAACAGCAAAAACGTTCTGATGAACAGAGAAAACGAATTGCCGAAGTTGCCGCAGAAACTGAAAAAAAGGCCGAAGAACTCCGTAATAAAAAAATGGAAACTTTGCCGGTTGATGCCCAGATTGCAGTAATTGAGGCTAAAAAACAGGCTCTTTTGGAAATACGAAATAACGTAAAATCTCAGCGTGATATAATTATTGCAATGGCACAGGAAGAATATGAAGAAGAATGTGCAAAAATTGACGCGGAGCCTTTAAGAAAAGGTGAACTTGATTCAAACGGAAAAATGCTTAATGAAGTAAAGCAGCGTCGCGAAAATAAAAAGAAAAAACTTAAAACCGAAATTGAAGATCGCGCTAAAAAAGATATTGCGGCTCTTAAAAAAACAACGGAAGAACAGGAAGCAGCGCTTTTAAATGCAATTGAAGCGGACCGTGCAATTCTTAAAAATCGTAGAACTATTTCTTCGCTTACAGATGATAGAATTTCTTTCATTGGAAATTATGCTGGTGAAAAATACGAATGGGATGCAACGGCTTCTTTCTATATAAGTGATGTTTGTATTTTTACAAAAAAAGTTCCTCTTTCTTACCAAACGGTAACAAACAAAGCTCCTGTTAAAGCTTCTGATTTAGATAACAAACTTTACGATGATTATCTTGATACTGTAGATTTGTATGATTATATGTTCCGTCGTAAGGTTCCTGTTGTTTCTCTTGAATTGGATTATTACGTTGAAGCTTTGGATGATAATCGTCCTTCTGAATATAGAATTGTTGTTACTGAAGCCCGCTACATGGATACAAAATACAATAAGCCGATTATGAAGTGCGATTTAGGACAGAAGAATTTCTATTTTATTGTAAATCCTGCTGTTGATATTCGTACCGAAGCTGAAAAAAATCTTAAGCTTGATAATTCTGGAAAATCAAATAAAACAAAGGGAACAGATTCTAATTCGGATTATCAGTCTGGAAAAAATAGTAATAAATCTGGAAGCAAAACAAAAAGCACAGAACCAAAGACAAATACTTTAAATAAAAATGCAGATGATAAAGGGCGTTCTATACTTGGAGCTTTCATCGAATATCCTCCAAATCAATATATTAATGGATATGTTTTGTTTGCTTTTCCTTTTAATTCAACAACTTTTGCTCAATTTGATTTTGGAATGATCCATATACCCGAAAAAGTTGATTGTTATAATGCCTGTATTGGTTGGAATTCGCGGCTTCATTGGGGATCTTTTTACAGACCAGATGTTTATCTTTCTGTCGGAGCTGGCTTGTGTGATGTTACAATTTCGGATAAATCCTTCGATGATGCTTTGTTTACTTGCAAGGTTACTGCTGGAATTGATTTTCCAATTTTTGATATTGTTTCTATAAGTTTTGAATATTTGGGAAGATATATATATTCTTATGGCTGGACAAATTCCTTTATGGTAGGCCAAAGTTTTATTTTTGACTGGCTTTAAAAATTTTGAATTTGTGATATATTATTTAATGTGAAACTTTTTAATTGGACAGACATACTTTCTCTTTTGAATACAGGCAGCGAAGAAGAGTTTTTTTCGCAGGGTGTTGGAATTTCGGTCGGAAGTTTTGATGGACTTCATAAAGGGCATAGAGTTTTGTTAAATGCTTTGACTGAAGGTTGCAAGAAAAATGGATTAAAACCTGGAGTTATTACTTTTTCGAGGCCTTTGCCAAGTATTAAGCATAGTTCAGATTATAAGGGTGATGTTTCAACTCTTTCGCAGCGCATAAAGTTGTTTGAAAGTCTTGGAATTGAATTTGCAATTATTGTTGATTTTGATGATTCTTTTGCCAGTATGATGGGCGCAGATTTTCTGAATATATTGCACAATATTTGTAATATGGAACTTCTTGCAGAAGGAATTGATTTTAGATGTGGATTTAAAGGTGCTACCGATACGCAGGCAATAAAATATTGGGCTGAACAGAACAATGTTGAATGCATTTTTGTGGATCCGGTTTATTATCGCGAAGGAACTGACGAAGAAGAAAGAGTTAGTTCATCTTATATAAGGCAAATGATTCAAAAAGGATTTTTTGCAACCGTGGAAGAACTTTTGGAACGCCCGTATGAACTTGATATAGAAGATTTTTCAAAAGCTTCTGTACAGATTCTTCCTCCAGACGGAATTTATCGTACGCAATCTGAATCTGGAGAACAGTATAGACTTGAAATTAAAAATGGAAAACTTGTGCAATTGCCAGATTGTAAGTATGTAAGGTTTTTGTAGTTTTATTGAGCGTGCATTTTTTTGTGGCGTGCGTTTGTGAACGTCTGTTGATTAAAATCCGATTTTTATATAATATATATTATTCTGTTTTACGGAATTCTTTGTGATTTGTTTCCCGAAACCCGGAGACCGACCTGCAAAATCTTCCGCCCATGCAGAATTCCAGAATTAATCTGGAAAATACATTTTTTTAAGGGGTTCCAATATGGCACTTACAAAAGAAGCAACAGCCGCTACAGTAAAGAAATACGGCGCAAAAGACACAGACACTGGTAACGTAAAAGTACAGATTGCTTTGCTTACTCAGCGTGTTCAGCAGCTCACAGAGCATGTAAAAACTTTCCCAAAAGATGGAACTGCAAAACGTTCTCTTCTTAAGGTAGTTGGTCAGCGCCGCAAGATGCTCCGCTACTTTGAACGCACAGACCTCGAAGGTTACCGTGCATTCATCAAAGAACTTGGTCTTCGTAAGTAGGCTAAAATCGAAAACGGCTGTGTCATGTTTTTTATCAAAATATACATTGTACAGACGTTTTTCAAAATGTCTCTAAGGTAAGTTGTAATTACCGACATGGTCAAAAATCCTGCCCGTTTTTTCGAGCAGGATTTTTTTTGATCTCATCAATTTTCGTTTATATAATCCTGTTGTTTATTGCTTGTGTCCTATTCACTTATACGTTTTTTTCTTCTATAATAATACTATGTTCAATTCACTTACTGGAATAATCACTGGAAAATTTCCAAAACAGGTTTTTATAGATACAAACGGCGTTGAGTGGGATTTATGTGTTCCAGACTCTAATCTTGATATGCTCCCGCCGGTTGGTAATGAGGCCCGCATTTTTACGTGGCTGCAGCACACCGACCAGCTTATGAGTTTGTACGGATTTGCAAGTGTGGATGAACGTTCCTTGTTTTTAGATTTACTCAAAGTTGATGGTGTTGGTCCAAAAGGTGCTGTTAAAATTATGAGTTCCGTTTCTTCATCGCGATTAACTGATATTCTTGAAAAAGGCGATTTGGAAATGCTCGAAAAAATTCCGGGTGTTGGTAAAAAAACTGCTGGAAAAATGATTTTGACTTTAAAAGGCAAGCTGAAATTGTCAGAAAATTCTAGCGGCTCTGTTTTGAGTGTTGGGGCGGCTTCTCCTTATGCGGATGTAGTACTTTCTCTTGCAAGTATGGGCTATGATAAAAAACTTGTCGAACAGAAAGTGGCTCAGCTTGTGGAAGTTCTTACAAACGAACCTGATTTTGCAGGAAAAAGCCAGAAAGAACGTGAAGATATTTTGTTCAGGCGTGCTATTGTTGAGTTGGCCTGAATTTGCGGGCTGCATCTATATGAATTAAAAGGGTAGAATTGATTTATGAACGAAGATGAACTTTCAACAGATTTTTCTGCAATTGTACGTGCAGACTTAAAAAACAGTTATGATGAACAGGATAATAAATTACGCCCGACCATGCTCAAAGACTTTTTGGGGCAGGAGAGTGTAAAGAAAAATCTTTCTACTTTTATAGAAGCGGCAAAACTTCGCGAAGAACCGCTTGATCATTTGCTTTTGATTGGCCCTCCTGGTCTTGGAAAAACAACTCTTGCTCAAATTACGGCACATGAACTTGGCGTAGATTTTAAAGTAACAAGTGCTCCTGCTTTAGACAAACCAAAAGACCTTGCAGGAATTTTAAGTACAATTACTCCGCGAACCGTTTTCTTTATTGATGAAATTCACCGCTTAAAACCCGCAATTGAAGAAATGCTTTATATTGCAATGGAAGATTTTGAATTGGACTGGATTATTGGGCAGGGAGCGGCAGCCCGAACTGTACGAATTCCAATTCCGCCGTTTACGCTCGTTGGTGCTACAACTAAAGCCGGTTCTGTTTCAAGTCCGCTTCGTTCACGATTTGGTTTTATTCCTCGTTTTGAATTTTATACACAAAAAGAACTTTCTTCCATTATAAAGCGTTCTGCCGCAATTCTTGAAATTGGAATAGAAGAAGATGCTTCAATGCTTCTTGCTCAATGCTGCCGTGGAACACCTCGTGTTGCAAACCGTGTACTACGCCGAATGCGCGATTTTGCTCAGGTTGCAGGAAGACGAACAATTACCGTTGATATTGTGGATGAAGGTTTGCGTCGTCTTGAAATTGATGAAATCGGTCTGGAAAAATACGACCGTGAAATTTTGCGTTCGATTATTGAAAATTTTGGCGGCGGTCCTGTTGGCGCTGAAACTCTTGCAATTTCTATTGGCGAAAGTATGGATACTCTGGAAGATTATTACGAACCTTATCTTATTCAGTGCGGACTTTTGCAAAGAACTCCACGCGGTCGAATGGTTACCGAAAAAGCTTACACTCATCTAGGTCTTACTCATGCAGCAGATTCAAAAGATGGTGGTGCTCAGGGAACCTTGTTTTAATTTATAAAAGCTCGTTTTTATGTTTAATTTTTTTCAAACTCAGCCTAAACTCATTCTAAAATTTTATACCTCGTTTCATTTTTTAAACTAAGTAAAAATTTTTTATTTTTTAACATTTTGTTATATAATTGTGAGGATAGAATTATATTTCTTCATC
This sequence comes from Treponema sp., assembly GCA_024680155.1. Classification (GTDB taxonomy): domain Bacteria; phylum Spirochaetota; class Spirochaetia; order Treponematales; family Treponemataceae; genus Treponema_D. The sequence continues at coordinate 13,998 of JAILCM010000255.1, read as the reverse complement.
ATGGAGGTGCTTATGAAAATTAAATCTAAACTCATTATCAGCTATATTTCACTTGTTCTATTTTCTATTACACTTGTTTCGACCCCGATTTTTATTTCACAATTAAAACAAATTCAAAAATATATTGTAAAAAATTCAGAAGCGCAGATGAAGCTTGCCGAAGATTCTATCGACATCTTTTTTAGCGAGCCGCAAGATATTGTAAAAGGTGTTGAACCGTACATTAATACGGAAGGCTTTAATCTTGAAGATGCACAAAATGATTTTCAAAAATTAATAGATGATAATTCAACTCTTGCCTGTCTTTATTATGTTGATGAAGTTTTAATAAAAGATGGCGGTAAGGCTTATTCAAGTGATGGCTGGATTCCCGAAAGTGATTATAATCAGTACGAGCGTGACTGGTATGCTGATGCAATGAAGTCAAAAGGTATAATAATCACAGAACCTTATGTAGATGAAGATACATCGGAGTTGGTTTGTACGGTTGCAAAAGGAATGCATTCAAGAACTGGAGAATTTATAGGTGTAACCGGAATTGATATTTATCTTACTGAACTTTCTCAAAAAATTCAGAGCATAAAGATTACTGATCATGGACTTTCTTATATTCTTGATAAAAATGGAAATTATCTTACAAATGATGATATTAAAAAAATCACAAAAATGAATTTCTTTGATGATTTTCCAATGCTTGCTTCGTATAAAGACGGCATGACAAAAGGAAATTTATTGGAAATTAATGCCCGCAGCCAGTACTATTTTATGTCTACAAAAATAAATGATGAAAATGACTGGTACTTTGTAACAATCGGGCAGCGAAGAGAACTTATTCAGATTGTAAAGCTTTTGCAGATTGTTTTTATTATGGCTGTAATTACAATTGTTTTGGCAACTGCAATTTCTCTTATAATTACGGCAACAATTGTAAAACCAATAAAAGTTGTAGATGATGCTGTAAATGGAATTGCAGAAGGAAATGCAGATTTAACTCAACGCTTAAAAGCAACTTCCAAAGATGAAGTAGGTGAACTTGTAAACGGATTCAACAAATTTATGGAAAAACTTCATGGAATTGTTTCTGATGTAAAGAATTCAAAACTTGAACTTGGAATTGTAAAAGCAGAATTGCAGAACAGTATAGACAATACATCAAGTTCAATCACCGAAATTTTGTCGAATATTGAAAGTGTTGCCGGTCAAATGGAAAATCAGGCAAATTCAGTTTCTCAAACTTCATCGGCAGTTACAGAAATTTCTGAAAATATTAACAGCCTTGAACGTATGATTGAAACACAATCTTCTGGAGTAACGCAGGCTTCGGCAGCAGTTGAACAGATGATTGGAAATATTTCTTCTGTAAATAACAGTGTTGAATTTATGGCTTCTTCATTCAATGCACTTCAGCAAAATACTTCTGAAGGAATTGAAAAGCAAAAGAAAGTTTCTGAACACGTTGCCGAAATTGAAGCTCAGTCAAAGGCATTGCAAGATGCAAACGTTGCAATTACAAATGTTGCTAGCCAGACAAATCTTTTGGCAATGAATGCGGCAATTGAAGCGGCTCATGCGGGCGAAGCAGGAAAAGGATTTAGCGTTGTAGCTGATGAAATTCGAAAACTTTCCGAAACTTCTGCTGCCGAATCTAAAAAAATCAGCGAAGAATTGCGTAAAATCAGTGAATCAATTGGTGCAGTTGTTATTGCGGCCCGCGAAAGTTCAGATAGTTTTGCCGGTGTTGGTGAAAAAATTTCACAAACGGATGAACTTGTTAATCATATTAAAGCGGCAATGCAGGAACAGCAGGAAGGTTCAAATCAAATTCTTGATGCATTAAAGATGATGAACGACAGTACATCGGAAGTAAAAACATCTTCTCGAGAAATGTCAGTCGGAAATCAGGCAATTTTGCAGGAAATTAAAAATCTTCAGGATGCAACAAGCGTAATTCGTGACGGAATGCATGAAATGTCAATTGGTGCTAAAGAAATGAATAAGACCAGTGCCAAATTGGCAAATATTTCTTCGCGCGTAAATGATTCTGTAAATAGAATTGGAATGCAGATTGATCAGTTTAGGGTTTAGTAGTGTTTCCCATTTTTGTAGATTTGTGCTAATATACAAAATATGCTAACTTCTGATTTTAATTTTGATTTGCCTCAGGAATTGATTGCACAACATCCAAGTGGAGTGCGTGGGCAAGATAAGCTTATGCTTTTAAACCGTTTGACTGGTCAGGTTGAACATCACATGATGGATGATTTGCCGGAACTTATTGAACCTGGAACCTTGATGATTTTTAATAATAGTCGTGTTCGCCGTGCCCGCGTTTATGGAATTAAAGAAACAACTGGTCGTGAAACGGAATTTATGTTCCTGAACACAATTGATAAAGAATGCTGCATCTGGAATACAATGGTAAAATCTGCCAAAAAACAGAAACCTGGAATGCGTTATAAATTTCCTGATGGAACTATTGCTACAATTGTTGAACACGAAGGAAATGCCGGTACTGAATTCCGCGCATTAAAGTTTGATTTTGCGATTAACGAAGACTGGTTTGAGCGCAACGGACATATTCCGCTTCCGCCTTATATTAAGCGTGGTGATACAGAAGAAGATTCGGAACGTTATCAGAATGTTTATGCGACTGATACTGGAAGTGCGGCTTGCCCAACTGCAGGTTTGCATTTTACAGAAAATATGCTTGCCCGCCTTGATGAATTAAAAATTGAACGTCATTTTGTTACTTTGCACGTTGGTCTTGGAACTTTTCTTCCGGTTCGTGAAGATAATATTGAAAATCATAAAATGCACGAAGAATGGTACACTGTTCCTGCCGAAACTGCCGCTGCAATTAATAAAGCAAAAGCTGAAGGCCGTCCGATTCTTGCCGTTGGTACTACAAGTGTAAGAACTTTGGAAAGTGCTGCTCAACGCCTGGAACAAAGTGGCATTATTCCCGGAACTGATGGCGAATGGGTTAGGGCTGGAACTTCTTCTACAAGCATTTTTATGTACCCGGGATTCAAGTTTAAAGTTGTAGACAAGATGTTTACCAATTTCCATACTCCAGAAAGCACCCTGATTATGTTAGTTTCCGCTTTTGCCGGCCGCGAAAACATCCTGAACGCCTACAAAACCGCCGTAGAAAATCGCTACCGATTCTTTTCCTATGGAGATTGCATGCTTATCCGCTAGTTTTGCGTAAGCAAAACTAGTTGAGCTCGCGCAGCGAGCGACGAGACTGTATGTTTATAAGGTAAGCCTAAAAAATGCCTTCGCATTTTTTTTACGGCTTGCTATAGAACAACGGCCGCCGGCGGCCTTACACATGTTTATCCGCTAGTTTAAGTCAACTGTTCCAGACTATATCTCACAAGATTAAAAAATTGCTGGCGGACTACATCGCTTATCATCTGGTCGGTGGTTTGTTTATAAAATTCGGCGATTACATTATTAAAAATTCTGTTTATGTCATTTTGTGTAAGCGGAAGATGCTCACCAACCAGACTGTTTTCTATATTTTTACTGTGGAAGGTAAACGCGCCCGCAAATGCCATCTGAACTTTTGCAATTGAATTCCGTTCTATATCGGCAATAAAAGCAAACGAAGCTGAATCAAGATTTATTGCGTGTTCCGGGCCGATTCTACGGAAAATTGAAACTTCGGCATCAATTAAAGGAACGCGGATATTTGAAAGTATATAACCTTCCGGTACTTCCTTAAAATTTCGCAGAGACTCAGAAATTGTTTCGTTTTGGTTTTTAAATTCAAGTTTTGCATCAAGGGCAAGAAGCGGTGCATAAAGTGTAAGTTTGTGTCCTTTGTAGCAGATGTTTCCACCGATTGTAGCGGAATTTCTAATCATCGGGTTTGCCATTCGGTTCATTGCGTCGTATAAAATTGGCGGTAGGTGATTCTGTCCTGTATGAAGGATTTTAGAAATTGTAGCTCCCGGGCCAATGTCGATATAGCGTTCGTGTCTTGTAATTTGATTTAGTTCGTAAATATTTTTTGTAGAAATAAATTTTTCTGGAATTTCTTCTATTTTTGTGCAGCCGCCCACAACTTGAAGGCCTTTATTTGTTTTTAGCTGGTACAAGAGTTCCGAAATATCTTTTGCATAATAAATTGATTTCATATTTTTACCTTATACTATCTTTTATCGTCCTGGAACTGTAATTCGTTCGTAATTACTGTTTCTGATGTTTACGGCATAAAGAATTCCATTCAAAAGAGTTTCCATGTCGGTGCAGCAAGGTGAAAGATGTCTTATTCTTTCTGTAATTTCTTTTCGTGTAGGCATTTTGTTCATTTTTAAAATTTCATAAGCTGCAAAAATTTTTCCTGCATTACAGTAACCGCATAATTTTATTCCTGCCCGCGAAAATCCTTTGATTATATCTTCACATTCCTGTGTTTTTCTAAAATAATCAAGCGTTACGATGTCGGCATCTTTTACAAGTCCAACTGGAACTTTGCAAGACGCAACTGGATTATTATCAAGTAAAACAGCACAGGAACCGCAGAAACCTTTGTTACAGCCTTCTTTTACAGACATACATTTGTATTTTCGTAAAACTTTCAAGAGTGATTCATCTGGTTCTGCTTCAAAATCAATTTTTTCGCCGTTTAGTATAACTGGAATTTTCATTATTCAATTCCTCCTTCCTCTGGCGGATTTTCTAAACTAGTTTTTTCTGCATTTTTTTCGTTACCAGTTTTTTCTGCAGTCGATTTTTCAAGGTTTTCTTTTTCTATGATTTTATTTTTTTCTTCTTCCCGTTCACGAATCAGTTTAAAGAGCTTCATTTCTGTACATGGAAGTTTTGTAAGCTCGGTTGTAAGTGCCATGGAAAGTGCCGAAGAAAATGCTGCCGGAAGTGTATTTTTTACAAGTTCTCCGACCTGTCCGTTTTTATTTTTTGAATGAATAAAGCGGATTTCGCAGTTGTCATATGGAATAGATTTTTCTTCTACGAGAGTTGTTAAAACCTGCTGAAGTTCAAGTCTGATTGTTTTAAGAGCCGCTTTTTCATCAAAAAGTTCGCCGCAATCAACTGTAATCCAGATTCCTTTGATTTTTTCGCTGTAAGTGTATGGGTCAAGCTCAATTTCAACGGCTGTAGTTGCAATTGAAGTTCCGTGGAATGGTTTTCCGCAAAAATCAGTTTCGTTCCAGCCTTTTTTTAATGGTGTAGAAATGCCTTTTTTACTTGTAATTGGCAACGGCTGATGAAATCTCTTTTTTTGAATGTCGTTACAGCATTTTCTGATTATTTCGTTAATAATTCCAATGCTCGAAAGTGTGTCTTCTGGTTCCTGAGGAATTTCTTCAAGAGTAAATTCCGAATTGATTTCGATATTATTTCTTTCAATCTGTAAAATTTCTGCCGCTGTGGATTTCCAGATATCCTGAATAACTTCCGAAGGTTTTACTGCATGAATTACAACTTTATCATTTTGGAGAAGGGTAACTTCAATTTTTGGGTTGTAATCAAAAAAATCAGTTCCGTAATATCCCGAAACATTGTAACCGCTTGCAATTCCAACTCCACGTAAAGGTAATGCAAAGAATGGACGTGTATCTTTTTCTACGCGGTCAATTGCATCCATATGGAACGACGCATATTTTCGGTTAAAGTCACTGATTTTGAGTGTGTTTTCAAGAGTTTCTTTTAGTCCGGCTGACGAAATTTCAAATGGAAAATCCCGCGATTCACATTCCGAATTAAGAATTCTTGCTTCGTCTGGAAATACTTTTGATTTTTCGCAAATTAACTGAATCTGATTTTCGATTGCAAAAAGAGCCTGCGAATCAACATTTTTTATATTTATCGAAGTCGGCGGATTTTTTGAACTAAAACATTCAGCCAAAATGTTCACGTTTTCTGGTTTGTAAAAGCCCGCACACGAAATTACCAGACGATCAGTTATTTCTTTAGCAAATGGATTTAAAGCCCCAACATCACTTTTTATGTAAACATCCAGCGCTTTAATTTTTCCTTCGTTTGTAAAATAGGTTTTGTACGAAATTTCTGTATCAATGCCTGGAGCCATGTAAAGCTGCTGTTCCTGTTGACTCAACGCAAGTTTTACAGGATGTTTTGAAAGATACGCTGCAGTTGCAACCTGAGCCGCAAGCTGACTTGAACGCCACAATCCTTTTGAATAAACGCCCGAATCTTTTGTTTTATGAACCATTATATTTTCGGCAGGCAAATCAAGCACTTTTTGAATTGTCTTGTGCATCAAAGAAGTCCATCTTGTAGAAGCGCATACGTGAATTTTCCCGCTTTCCATATAACAAAAAGCTCCGCAAGTTTCTTTCCAGGTAGGATTTTCCAGAGTCAATTTCCATGATTTTTCGCAGCATGAATAGGAATTTAAAAGAGCCGTTCGTTCATCATCAGGTAATTCTTTAAAAATTCCAGTTTTTACCTCGCGGGTATAGATGTTTTTCTGCGTATTTTCGTCGGTTCTGTTTTTGTCAATTACAGTATCCAGCGATGGAAGTTTGTTAATCTGGCTTACAAAATCAGTTAAATCTGTAGGATTTTCTTCTATTTCATTGATTGCAATTTGCTCGTTCAAGGCAACCGGATGTTTTCTATTTTTAATTACGTTTTTAAGCGCAGTTTCAAGGTTTTCAATATCAAAACTAACCTGAACATTTTCCAAAAGCTCAAAAACTTTACGCTCATTCGGGCCTGCAATAATTCCAATCGGTTCATCTTTGTAGGCCACGTTATCAAAACCAAAGATTCTTATTTCGTTATTGTTGATTTTGATTGTTTTTGACCCCGGAATATCTTTTGCCGTAAATAAATAATATCCTTCCGGCAGATTTTCAATTGTGATGTTTTTTATTTTACCGATTGTAGTCGGACTTCTTACCAGGGCTGCATACAAAAGATTTTCTTTCTGCATGTCGCTGTAATAATCTTTTGCTTCAAGTGAGAATGTTTGATTTTTTTTCTCTGATTTTTTAGCTCTAGGCATGATTTTCGCTTCCTATTTGAGTTACGGTTTTTATTACAAGTTCTGCCTGTTCATCCGTCATGTCCGGGAACAAAGGAATTGAAATTGTTCTTGAATATTGATTTTCGGCATTCGGATAGTGAGCGGGATCAAAATCTTTATAAAGTTCTTTCCAATAAGTAAAATGAAAAATCGGAATAAAATGAACGGAAATTCCAAGTCCTGCAGCCTGCATTTTTTTTGCAAATTCTTCGCGAGTGATTTTTAATTTTTCTGGAATTATGCGCATAAGGTAAAGATGCCAGGAATTTCCTTCTCCATCAGGCGGAAGCTCGATAAAATCAAGTTTGCTGAATGCCTGATTATATTTTTCTACAATTCGCTTTCTCTGTTCGTAAAAAAGTTCTGCGCGTTCAACCTGGCAACAACCAATGGCAGCCAGAACATCCGGAAGATTAAATTTATAACCTGGAGCAATAATATCGTATTCCCAGCTTGCTCTTGGAGAAGTGTAGCGGTCCCAGGTTGTGCGGTCCATTCCGTGCATACGCATCGTTGTCATGCGGCGGGCAAGTTCAGGTGAGCGTGTGCAGACCATTCCGCCTTCTGCAGTTGTGATTGTTTTTGTAACGTAAAAAGAAAAAACTCCAGCGTCCCCGATTGCACCTGCATAACCAAGTTTTGTCGGCGACGGGAATGAATGGGCTGCATCTTCAATTATATAGATTTTGTGGTCCGGAGTGCTGTATTTTTTTGCAAGCTCGCAGATTTTTTCCATGTTGCAAATGTTTCCTGCAATATGAACAGGAACAATTGCCTGAACTTTATGGCTTCCTTTTCCGTCGTATCCGCCTGGTTCAGAATCTTTTTTTAATATTTCTTCAATTTTTTCTGGATCTATACTGTAAGTGTCTTTTTCTATATCTGCAAAAAAAACGTCTGCATTTAAATGGCGGGCGCAGGTTGCAGTGCTTACAAAAGTGTAGGGAGTTGTAATTACCGCAGTTCCTTCTTTTACACCACAGGCTTCCATTGCAAGAATCATTCCGCTGGTGTTAGAGTTTACTGCAAGACTGATTACGCTGTCGTTGGAAAGACCAAGTTTTTCGCGGTTGGCACGAACATCTGCTGCGGAGATTGTGCGGAGGCGGAGAGTTGTTCCTGTGACCGCCGTGTTGGAACTTGCATTTTCTGTGGTTGCTGTGTTTTGGTTATCATTTTCCGTTTTTTCTGTCACTGCCTCGGAGAACTTTTTTTCAAATTCCAGTGCATATTTTCCAGTTGTAAGCCATCCCGAACGTAAAACATCCAGAACTGCATCTTCTTCTGCTTTAGTAATTGCCGCTTTATGAAAAGGAACTTTTATTTCTGCCATATTTTCCTCGTTAAAAAAAATCAGTTACAGTAAATCAGTTCTGTTCTGATTATCGCTTTTTATTTCCTCGTAAAAGTCTTTAAGGCTTTTGCAGTCATTACACAAAATATTTACAAGTTTTTCTTTGTTACGGAAATCTTCTTTTTTTGCCTGGTCATAAAAACAAACAGGCTCAAGTTCTGCCAGCAGCTTTTCCAGCCTTTCATCACTGTATTCCTTATTTTCAAGCTCAAGAATTTTCGGGTATTCAGTTGGAGTAGGGTTTTCTTCTTTTAGCCACAAAGGTTCAGTCAAACGTTCACCCTTACGAGCTCCAACAATTTTAATATCAATATCTTTATACGGTTCAAGACCAGAAAATTTAATAATCTGTTCTGCAAGGTCAATAATTTTTATAGGCTCGCCCATATCCAAAAGATAAGATTTTCCGTTTTTTCCAACACCGCCAGTCTGCAAGACAAGAGAACAAGCTTCTGGAATTGTCATAAAAAATCGTTCCATCTTTTTGTCGGTAACAGTTACAGGGCCACCTGTCTTAATCTGATTCTGGAACATTGGTAAAATAGAGCCGCGGCTTCCAAGAACATTTCCAAAACGAACAAACATCACGGCCTGTTCTTTATCAGCTTTTTTTGCCGCAGAAAGCACAAGTTTTTCGCAAAGCATTTTACTAACGCCGTAAATGCTAACTGGAGCAACCGCCTTATCTGTAGAAATGAGCACAAATCTTCCAACGTTATAGCGCAAAGCCGCATCCAAAAGATTTTTTGTACCAAATACGTTGTTTTCAATTGCCGCAACCTGATTTTCTTCCATCATCGGAACGTGTTTGTAAGCCGCACAATGGAAAATTACGTTACATTTTGTATTTTTAATGATGTAATCCACGTATTCACGGTCGCGCATATCACCAATAATAGGAACAATTGTAGCTTTTTCGCCAACGCCTTCCTGCTGCAAAAGCCTTAATTCTCGGTAAATCTGACAGATTGAATTTTCACCGTGACCAAAAAGGTAAAGACGTTCAGCCCCTCCAGAAAGAAGCTGCCTTGCAAGCTCCGAACCAATTGAACCGCCGGCACCCGTAATAAGAACTCGTTTTCCGCGAAGATAATTCAAACTTTCTTTAAGAGAAATTGCAATCGGAGTTCGTCCAAGAATATCAAGCGGGTCAATTTCCCTGGTCTGAACAATATGAGCCGTTCCGTTTACAACCTGGCTGATTCCCGGCAAAATTTTTATATGAGAAAATCCGTTTTTTGTAAGAATTTCGTAGATTTCTTTAATGCGTTCAGTCGGCGCAGAAGGAATTGCAATAATCGCTTCATCAGAATCAGAATTTCCCAAAATAGAAGCAACGTTTGCAATCGGCCCCAGAACAGGAATTGAATCTATCGTTGAACCGATAATTTCTTTGTTGTCGTCTAAAAACGCATTTACCTTTCCAAAAATCTTTTTACGTTTAATTTCTTCCGCGATAGTCTGTCCCGCAAACCCCGCTCCAATAATATAAATGCGCTTTTCCATATTATTCTATTTTAGCACATTTTATAGCTTGGCGCAAATTTAGGGTGGCGTGTATTCCGCTTATTTTGTGTATCTTTTTTTCAAATCTTGGGTTATAATTATTGCCATGAGTACACATATTAACGCGCCGGAAGGTGCAATTGCAGACACAGTTTTGTTGCCGGGTGACCCTTTAAGGGCTAAATTTATTGCTGAAAATTTCCTGGAAAATGCCGTATGCTATAACGAAGTTCGCGGTATGTTTGGTTTTACAGGAACTTACAAAGGAAAGAAAATTTCTGTGCAGGGAACAGGAATGGGGCAGCCGTCACTTTCAATTTATGTTCAGGAATTGTTCCAGTTTTACAATGTGCAGAAAGCCGTTAGAATCGGTACCTGCGGTTCAATCCGTGAAGACGTTCATGTGCGCGATATTATTCTTGCAAACGGAGCGTGTACAGATTCAGCTTTACAAAGTCAGCGTTTCGGCTTAATGCATTACAGTCCGGTTCCAGATTTTGAACTTTTGGATAAAGCATATCACAAAGCAAAAGAACTTGAACTAAAAGCCGTAGTTGCTCCATGTGCTTCAAGCGACCGTTTTTACGACGAAAATTCAAACTGGAAACTTTGGAAAAAATATGGTGTCGCTGGTGTTGAAATGGAAGCCGCCGAATTGTATACTTTAGCAGCTCAATTTAATAGAAAAGCACTTGCAATTTTAACAGTAAGCGATCACATCATTACAGGTGAAGCCACAAGTTCAGAAGAACGCCAGAAAACCTTCACAAATATGATGAAGCTCGCACTTGAAACAGTTATTCTATAAAGATTGTCGGGTCAAGCCCAACAATGACTTGTCATCTTCGGGCTTGACCCGGGGATCAAAAATTAAAATATACGAGGTATATATGAAACCAACATTATTAGTTCTTGCAGCAGGAATGGGAAGCCGCTATGGTGGAGTTAAACAGATAGATGGAGTAGGTTTGCATGATGAATGTCTTTTGGATTTTGCAACTTACGACGCAATGAAAAGCGGATTCGGAAAAGTTGTTTTTATTATCCGTAAAGATATTGAACAGGCATTCCGTGAACGTCTTTTTGACAGAATTGCACGTAATTTTGATGCAGAATACGTTTTCCAGCAGCACGAAAGCCTTCTTACAGATTCTCAGCTTAAAGCAAGTGCTGGACGCGAAAAACCATGGGGAACAACACATGCCGTTTTGTGTGCAGAAAAAGCAATAAACGCTCCTTTTGCTGTAATCAACTCTGATGATTATTATGGACGTCAGGCATTTGAAGTTTTGGGAAAATATCTTTCTTCTATTAATAATGATTGTCCTGAACACGCTATGGTTGGCTACGTTCTTGGAAATACAATGAGCCGTTCTGGTTCTGTAAGCCGCGGTGTTTGTACTGTAGCAGATGAAAAACTTGTAAACATCGTAGAAAATCTTAAAATTTACTATGATGAAAAAGACCAGATTATCAGCGAAATGCCAGATGGCGAGAAAAAACTTTTTACCGGTAAAGAATGGGTTAGTATGAACTTGTTTGGATTCAGTCCAAAAGCTTTTGAAGAATTCCACGTTTATTGGGAAAACTTTATTAAAAATAACGTTTCTTCTCCAAAAGCCGAAGCCCTTCTTCCTGTTGCCGCAAGTGATATTATTGCTCATAATCAGGGAATCGTAAAATTCTTTACATCACAGGAAACCTGGTTTGGTATGACTTATCCAGAAGACCGCCAGATTGTAAAGAATGAAATTGCAGCGAAAATAAAATCCGGCTACTACCCTGAAAAACTCTGGGATAAATAAGGTATAAATATGTTAAAACTAAATCCTATAAAATCTGACAAAATCTGGGGGTACGAGCTCTGGATTGCTTCAACTCATCCCCACGGCTGTCAGGACGAATTTAAAAAGGCTTGTGGCGGCGATTATCCGCTTTTAGTAAAAGTTATTCAGGCAAACGATACTCTTTCTATTCAGGTTCACCCCGATGATGATTTGGCAGTTAAACTTGAAGGTGAGGGGAACCGCGGAAAAACTGAATGCTGGTATGTTCTGGATGCCGCACCTGATGCAAAACTTGTTTACGGAATCAAAGAGGGCTATTCAAACGAAGTTCTTGCAAAAGCAATCACTGAAAATAAGCTTGAAGAATACCTTGAATTTGTAAACGTCAAAAAAGGTGATTTTATTTTTATTCCGGCTGGAACTGTTCATGCAATTGGTGCGGGACTTCGTCTTATGGAAGTTCAGCAGTCTTGTGATTTGACTTACCGACTTTATGACTGGGGCCGTGGACGCGAAGTTCATATTGAAAAAGGTCTTGCCGTAATTAAACGCGAAAAAATGATTCCTGTAGCTCCGTTCCCTGGACATTTTGAATGCGAATATTTTGAACTTGATACAATCAACGTAAAAGGCGGCTGGAGTATGCTCTGCTCAAATAATGACGGCGGTGCAAAAGATACTCAGCTTTTGTATGTAATTTCTGAAAATAAAGCAGTAATCCGTACATCCAACGAAAAAGTTGGTAAGCCGATTGCCGCAGAAGAAATTTATGCAGTTATGCCTAGTGAAAAAATTACCGTTGAAGGTACTGCCCAAATCATGAAAATTATTGCAAAGTAAATCAGAGGTAAAAAAGTGCTTTTGTTTTTGTTTATGTTGTTGCCGGTTTCGCTGGTAATATTTTTGATTTATTCTAAAGAAAAAAAGTTTCGGCCTGCTTTTTTTATAGGCATTTTTTCTGCTATCTTACTTTGTATTATAAAGGCAGTTTTTGTATTTGCTCATAGGGTAGTGCCGAATTCTTTTTCTGAAAATTATCTTTTTTATCTTTTGAATGAAGCTTTACTCCCTCAAATAATTCTTTATGGACTGTATTTTATTATTGCAAAAGATGATGTAAGACTAAAAATAAAATCATATTTTCCTCTTGTGTGTTCATTTTATTGTTTGTATCTTCCATATTGTGTAATAAGTGCAAATGAGTCTGAAATTTATTCAGGATTTTGTATTTTTGTAAAGCCGCTCATTTATTTTGCAATGCTTTGTCAATGTGATATTTGCCTTAATGAATTTCTTTGTACTGGAAAATTAAAAATTGTAAGAAAAATTATTGTTGCACTTCTTCTAATTGTTTATCTTGCTTTACCTGCATTGATAGAAACTTTATATGTAATGAATATTCTGCCAGCTTTAGTGATTATTCTTTCAATATTGTATGTTCTTGTGCCACTGGCTTTGTACTTATTAAAAATGATTAAGAATAAAATAAAGAAATAAATTTTTTGCTGATTAATTGATTTGTTAAAATGAAAAACGGTGTCTTACAAAAAAGGTAAAACACCGTTTTTTTTATCAGTCCGTTTCTGATTTTAGGCTGCTCGCATAGTCTCGCAGCTTGAGCCATTTTCTTGTAGAACCTAAAACAACCTGCTGTCGCAGCTTGTTTTTTAACGGTTCTGCTATTTTAGGCTGCTTGACTAATCAAGAGCGTGTCCTGCTGAACCGAATACGTTCTTGTTCTTGTCTGCATACATCTTTACGAGTTCTGCACGAGCATCTGTGAGGTACTGACGTGGGTCAAAGTCTTCTGGGTGCTCAATCAAGTGCTTGCGGATTGCAGCTGTCATAGCCAAACGTCCGTCTGAGTCTACGTTGATTTTGCAAACTGCAGATTTAGCAGCCTTGCGGAGCTGTTCTTCCGGAATACCTACTGAGTTAGGTACCTTTCCGCCGAACTTTTCAATTTCCTTTACGTACTGCTGTGGAACTGATGAAGAACCGTGGAGTACGATCGGGAAACCTGGAAGCTGCTTTTCGATTGCTTCAAGAACGTGGAATGCAAGTGGCGGTGGAACGAGGGTACCGTCTTCGCGGCGTGTACACTGCTCCGGCTTGAACTTGCAGCGTCCGTGTGAAGTACCGATTGAAATTGCAAGGGAGTCACATCCAGTCTTGCTTGTAAAGTCGATTACTTCTTCCGGCTTTGTATACTTGCTTTCTTCTGCAGCAACGTCATCTTCTACGCCGCCAAGAACACCAAGCTCTGCTTCTACAGTTACGTCATGTGCATGGGCATATTCAACGACCTGCTTTGTCATTGCAAC
>JAILCM010000253.1 GCA_024680155.1 Treponema sp. | reverse complement strand
CGCTGGACAGACAAATCTTCTTGCAATGAATGCGGCAATTGAAGCGGCTCATGCGGGCGAAGCTGGTAAAGGTTTCAGCGTTGTTGCAGATGAAATTCGTAAACTTTCCGAAACTTCAACTCAGCAGTCAAAAACAATCGGTAATCAGCTTTCGGAAATTCAGCGTTCAATTAATGATGTTGTTGCGGCATCTGAACAATCTAGTGAAGCGTTCGCATCGGTTTCTGGCAAAATTAAAGATACCGATAGTATTGTACGCCAAATTAAAGCCGCAATGGAAGAACAAACCGAAGGTTCAAAACAAATTAGCGGTGTTCTCCATGTAATGAATGACAGTACACACGAAGTTAAGACTGCAAGTGAAGAAATGGCAGAAGGAAACAAAGCAATTCTTGCAGAAGTTAGAAATTTGCAGGATACCACTGGCTACATGGAAGACAGTATGAACGAAATGGCTGTTGGCGCACAAAAAATCAACCAAACAGGCGAAGCCCTAAGAGAAATTACATCCGAACTCCAAGATTCCATCAACGAAATCGGCGGCCAAATAGACCAGTTTAAGGTTTAATAAGACTGTACTGCTTGGTGAAGAGGGCGGACATCATAAAAAGGCAGGGCTTGAGCATAAAAATTTGTATGCAAAAACTGGCGGGAAGGAACTTAGAGTGGGACGAAAACACTCTGTTTGCTGATGTCGCGCAAGCGACACGTTAAATAAGTTCCATTACGGCAAACAGCGTGTAGTGCAATATTGCACGGTTTCGGACCACTTTAAGTGACTGGGAGCCAATTTTTAAATAGACTTTTTTAATGCTCAAGCCCTATATTTTTCCCCATTTTAATTGTTTCTATCTGCAAAAAACGGTATAATTATCCTTTACGATGAATTTAGAAAATCCTTTGATTGTTCAGGGTGACCGTTCGCTTTTGCTGGATGTGCATGCTCCTCTTGCCGAAGAGTGCCGTAATGCGCTTATTCCTTTTGCGGAACTGGAAAAATCGCCTGAACATTTGCACACATACAGACTTTCTCCTCTTTCTTTGTGGAATGCTGCAAGCGTTGGCTTTTCTGCTGATGATGCAGTTGCAGTTTTGCAAAAATATGCCCGTTATGATGTACCGCAGTCAGTTTGCGTATGGATAAAAGAAATTGTTTCCCGTTTTGGAAAACTTACACTGCTTCCTGGTTTTGAAAAAGAAGTAAAAAGTGAAAAAGGCGAGGTTTCGATTGAACAATATCTTTATCTTACTGCGGCATCCGACCCAATTTACAAAGAAATTCTTTCTAATCCAATTGTAAAAAAATATCTTTGTGCCTGTGATGAACTTCCGCGTTGTTTTATGCTCAAACTTACCGACCGTGGAACAATCAAGCAGCTTCTTTTGCAGTCGGGATGGCCGGTAAAAGATGAAGTTCCTCTTGTTGACGGTGAACCTCTGGATGTTTCTTTGCGTCCTGTTACTGCCGGCGGAAAAAATCTTGTAATCCGTGAATATCAAAAGTCTTCTGCAGCTGCTTTAATTGGTGATAAAGGACCTGGAACTGGATTTGGTACAATTGTTCTTCCTTGCGGGGCAGGTAAAACTGTGGTTGGAATGACAATCATGGATATGCTTAAAACCAGTACACTCATCATTACTACAAATATTTCTGCGGTTCATCAGTGGATTGGCGAACTTTTGGATAAAACAACACTTACTGCCGACCAGATTGCAGAATATACCGGCGGTTCTAAAGAAATAAAACCTGTTACGGTTGCAACTTACCAGATTTTAACCTGGCGTCCGGAGAAAGATGGTCCTTATCCACATTTTTCAATTTTTCACGAACGTCACTGGGGCTTAATTATTTATGATGAAGTTCACATGCTTCCTGCTCCTGTTTTTAGAGTTGTTGCAGAACTTCAGGCGGTTCGTCGTGTTGGACTAACTGCAACTTTAGTTCGTGAAGACGGCTGCGAAGGTTATGTTTTCAGTCTTGTTGGTCCTAAGCGTTATGATGTTCCTTGGAAAGAATTGGAACGTGATCACTGGATTGCAACTGCCGAATGTATAGAAGTTCGTCTTGATTTGCCTGTTGGCCGTGAAGTTGAGTATGCGGTTGCAGGTCAACGCGAAAAACACAGAATTGCAAGCGAAAATCCTGAAAAAAATGAAGTTGCTCGTCAGATTATTGAACGTTACCCCGAAGATAAAATTCTTGTAATCGGGCAGTATCTTAGTCAGTTGAATGATATTGCAAAAATGCTTGGAGCTCCTATTATTACAGGAAAAACTCCGAATGCTGAACGCGATAAAATTTATGCTGATTTCAGGGCGGGAAAAATCCGTGTGCTTGTTGTTTCTAAAGTTGCTAATTTTGCCATCGATTTACCAGATGCGTCTTTGGCAATTCAGGTGAGCGGAACTTTTGGAAGCCGTCAGGAAGAAGCACAGAGACTTGGAAGAATTTTGCGTCCAAAAGAAAGAACTTCGCGCTTTTTTACTTTGATTACGCGCAATACTGTAGAAGAAGAATTTGGTTCAAACCGTCAGAAATTTCTTGCGGAACAGGGCTACTCTTATAAAATTGTCCGTTATACAGATGAAAGTTCACTTGAACAGGCTGATTGCACGGACTTTTTGCTTGGGTATTAATTAATTTGGGCAGAGGATAAGTAGGTGTAAAAAGATGACGATTGAAGACTGGCAGAATTATGTTGCCACTTTACCGGAAAAACAATTTTTCTCAATAATGCGTCTTTATCTTGGCGAAATCAAAACACCGTACAATAAGCATCGCCTGATTAGTCAGCTTGCAAGTTTTATCCGCAACGAAGAAAATTCTACCTCAATCATTTCTTTTTTAGATGATTTTGACCTTAAACTACTTTCGGCAATCCGTTTTATTCCCGGCGTTACTCAAACTACGCTTCTGGACTTTTTTGCAAATGAATTTGAACCGTCTGCAATTTATACAGGCCTTATAAATTTAACTGAACGCCTTTTAATTTTTAGTACGCGCAATTACGACAAAGAACTTATTTATATAAATCCGCTTTTGCAGGACAGATTGAGCTCTCTTTTGTCGCTGCAGAAAATTCTTCCACCACCAGAGCTTGTCCGTCATATAGATGATGATTTTTTTGCCCTGACCCCGAATTTTATTGCGGCATTTATTTCGTATTTGAAAATTCAGCGTTGTTCCAGCAAATTGGACGGCACTCTTAAAAAAACTGATCTTAAACGGCTTGAAGAAATTTTCCCAGGAAAAACAACGTGTCTTCAGTTCCTGGCCGCTGCTTTTATGAATCTTGGAATTTTGCGTGATAAGGACGGAGTTTTTGAACTTGATTTACGTCGTCTGGAAAATTTTGCGGGATTATCTGAAAGTCAGCAGTATGCATTTTTGTGTGCGGCCTCTGTTTCGCGGTTCGGACGTGAAGGTTTAAAAAATGAAGCAGTTCTTTTGCTGGATTGTCTTGGATCCATGCCTGATTTTGGAGCAACGCGTTCTAATTTTGTGCGGCTTGCATTTATTATAAATTCGGGTGCGCCTGCAATGCAAACTTCTTCTGCAAAAAGTCGTTTTTCACAATTGCTGGATGCGGCTCGGGCAAAAAGTGCAGATGGAATGCAGGATTCTTTGAATAACGCAAATCTTTTGGAACGAATGCTTGATTCTGCAATAGAATTCGGGCTTTTGCAAAAAATTGGTTCTACCGCTGATGATGAAGACGTTTTTAAAGC
>JAILCM010000232.1 GCA_024680155.1 Treponema sp. | reverse complement strand
TCGCAGAAGAATTTGAAAGAAAAAATACAAAATCATTTTGGAAGGAAAAAATCATAACTTATGCTTTGTGCTTGATTGTTTGTCCTTTTTTATTTTTGCTAACTAAAATAAAGATTTTTGGTGTTTTCTGTTTTGCTTTTGGATTTGCAGGCATTTTTGTTTTTTTAGTTTTGCTAATAAGAAGTATAAGATTTTATAAAAATGCAAAGGAAGAACAGCTATGAAAGAACATTTTCACTCATCATTAATTAATCGAATATTTTTATTTTCTGTATTTATATTTTTGGTTGCTGGAACACAAGCTTTTGCAAAATCAAAGTCGCCAGACAAATTGATTGACGAAGATTTAGCTCAATTTGAAGAAATTTTAACACAGGGTTACGTTGCCTACGATAAAGCTGTAAAAGAAAATGGATTTGATGTAAAAAAAACGATTAAGAAAATCAAATCAACTTACAAAAAATATTATGCCTACAGAAAACGCCAGAAAAAAGATTATAAGATTGTAAATGGAATTGATGTAAATGCACTTGGTTTTGCGATGGTTGATGTTACTAGACCTGCTTTGAATATTAAAGATACGCATTTGGCTGGATTTCTGGATGGCTATACGCAAGTTATGAGCAGAGGGCAATTTCCATTTTACGTCGATGTGTGGTTAGACAAAAAAGATGAAGATTTTATTGTTGTAAAATCTGGAATTGAAGAAATTAAAACTGGCGATAAATACACAGGAAATGTAGAAAATATGCGACCATGGATTATTGATGGAAAACTTTTATTCAGATATGGCGAAATTTCTGAATATCTGGAAGATACGAAAATCTCTATAAATGGCAAAGAAAGTTCTCACAAAGTAAACAAATATGAAACTATAAAACAAAAAAAAGAATGGCTGAACTGCTTGGAAACTGATGATACAATCTATATTTCTTTGAGTACATGTTGGCTAGCAGAAGAAGATGAAGTCCGACACAAAGAACTTTTGGAAAAATTTGATTCAATTGTGGAAAAAGCAGCTCTTGCACGTACTAAGAAAAATGTGATTCTTGATTTGCGAAGTAATGGTGGCGGTTATCAGACTTATCCACAAGAAATTCTTGATGCAATTTTTACGGGTAGACCGAAAGCTGTCAGAGAACATACTGAATTTGACAGTGTAATTCGTTTAGCAGAATTTGGAACAATAACATTAAATTCACCGTATATTGTAAGAAACAGACTTCAAGATGCAATACAAAATCGTCCTTATGATGTAAATGGTATTGCAAGATTGCGTACTGATTATGATGATATGATGAAAAATCCTTCCAGATATTACGGTGGATACGAACAACCAGCTCTTTCATATCTCCCAATGATGGAAAATCCTGTTTTTACCGGCAAATTAATTATTCTTATAGATAAAGGTACTGCTTCTGCCGCTGAAAAAGGAATTACTTTTTCTTATCTTACAAAAAATCAGAATGTTATTCTTGTTGGAGAAAATTCCTATGGATGTATTGATTACGGCGGAGTACTTTACGAAACCTTGAAAAATTCTGGAATACAAATTCAGTTCTCGATTAGTGATCATACAAATCATGCCGCTTTAAAACAAAATCCAAAATGGCATGGAGACACACTTGGTTTTATGCCGGATTATTGGGCCGATAAATCAAATTTAATGGAAACTCTACTTTATTTGACCGGTGACGATGAAATTCAAGAAAAATTGGCAGGAATTGAAGAAAATTTGTTATGACAAAAAATTTTAGGATCACGCAATGCATTACAGGCAGCAATTAGATTCATCAGATTGTGGGGCGGCTTGCCTTGCAATGGTGGCTTCGTATTTTGGGCAGACTCTTAATATTGCAGAAATTCGTAAGAAGGCTGGAACCGATACGGATGGTACGAATTTTAAGGGAATGCTGGATGCCGCAAAATCATACCATTTAAAGGCACGTGCGGTAAAAGGTGAAAATTCGGCAATTGTACCGTCACTTCCGACGCCTTTTATTGCTCATCTTAATGTGGAGAGGGCGAAAGCGTAAATTGGCTTGCAAAACATATCGGTATACCCGAAAATTCTACAATGGGCTTTGGCGACAGCATGAACGACGAAAGCCTTATAAAATTGTGCGGAACTGGAGTTGCAATGTGTAACGGCCTGGATTACATAAAGAATATTGCAGATTACGTTACTGAATTTGACAACAATGATTCCGGCGTAGGGCAATTTTTGGAAAAGTTTGTGTTGTAGAAAAAAGTATTAAAAAGCTTATTTCAGGGGAGAGTACAAAATGTCGAGTGCAAAAAGCGTTATCGGGAAAATTTTAAAGATTTTCTTTATAATATTTGGCTCAATCATTCTTTTTTTAATTCTTTTTATCTGGCGTTTTGCCTATGCTCAGCAAAAAACTGTTAAATTTTTTACAGAAGGCTCCGGAAAACAAACGATTTCTAAAAAGGAACTTGATGAAGATTTAAAAGCTGCTGAGTATATCTTAGAAAATGCCTATGTTGCATGGGAGCTTGGCAGCAAAGAAAAAGGATTTGATTTTTCAGTAATCAAAAATGATGTCT
>JAILCM010000230.1 GCA_024680155.1 Treponema sp. | reverse complement strand
AGCAAAATTGAATAATAAACTCCAGTTTTGCACGCAGACAAATCAACATAATAAGTATTTTTAAAGCCAAAATCTATTACAGGTAAAGTACTTGTTGCAAAACGTGAAATTGAATAAAGCCTTTTTCGCTGGTCGTAAGTTGAACCGGAACCTAAAAGCATGCACTGCAAGTTATCATTATAATATTTTGCAAGAGTAGTTCCTTTTTTTCGGTTTTTGCTTCGCGTTAAAATGTGATTTGTTCCATAAATTCTTGCCGGAAAAAGAAAGTTCTTGCCACCCATAGAAATTTTATTAAATTCCACAGAAAGATAAGAACCACTCCACGAACGTTCAATTACTGCAATTTCATTTCCGTTTGAATCAATTATAGAAAAAGTTGCACTAACTGTATTTCCATTAGCTGAATCAGAAGAACCGTAAATTTTGATTCGCATGTATTCTTCGTTTTTAATTTCGTTTATAGAAACTACAGAACTATAACAGATTGCATATTCAATAAAATTATAAAATGCAAAAAGAGTGAGTAAAAATGGAAGAAGATACAACAAGCCGACTGAAAATGATTTTTTCTTCATAAATTAATTTACCATTTTTAAGAATTCTTCTTCGTTTATGATTGGAATTCCAAATTTAGCTGCCTTTTGATTTTTTGAAGAACCGCTGGAAGTGTCGTTTGTAACAAGGTAGCTCAAATCTTTTGTTACCGACGATTTTGTCTGACCACCGTTTTTCTTTACAAGCTGTTCCGCGTCTGCCCTTTTCATTGTAACAAGCTCGCCGGTAAAACAGAATGATTTTCCGCTTAGTTTTCCACCGCCAGAGCTTTCAATTTCTATAATGCCATTTGCAAGATTCCGCATTTCGTCTGCATTTTCTTTTAAGCCACTTACAATTGTATGAGCAGTAATTTCTGCAAAACCGTAAACCGCCGCAATCTGATCTTCGGTAGCGTTGAGTAGCTTTTCCAAAGAATCAAAACCTGCTCCCACAAGCTTTTCTGCGAGAGTTTCACCAAAGCCTTCAATATCAAAACCTGCAACAAAAGTCTGGAGGTTCATTTTTCGGTGGGCTTGAATTGAAGCGTAAACTTTTTTTGCACCAAGACTTTCTTTTTCAGCTTCTATGCTTTCTTCATTTAAAAAATATGGAACAAGCTCTTCAATATGCAAAGAATAAATATCAGAAATACATTTTAAGCGGCCGTCTTTATACAAAGAAGTAATCAAAGTTTCGCCAAGGTCACGAATATCTACAACCTGCTGCCATTTTAAAAGCTGATGAAGGATTCTTTTAGGACAGGCTTTATTCGGGCAGTAGAGACGGCTTCCATCATCCACAAGTTCAGCACCACAAGTTTCGCACTTTTTAGGAAAAATAATTTCGCTGGTGAGGATTTCTTCCGGAACCACGCTTTCTATTTTTGGAATAATTTCTCCGCGTTTTACAACAACTACATGGCTCCCGATTTTTACACCAAGTTTTCGCATTGTATCAGGATTTGCAAGACTTGCCCGCTGAACTTTTGTTCCGTTCAATTCGACTTCATCAAAAATTGCAACCGGAGTATAAGTTCCACCGTTCATGCTCCATTCAACTTTACGCAAAACTGTAACCGCTTCATCAAGACTGAATTTAAACGCAATCTGGCGGTCTGGACGGGCTCTGCTTGCATCTTCAAAATTGATTGCACGCTCTTTTACAACAAGGCCGTCAATATCATATTCCAAAGTTGATTTTCGCTCTTCCATTACTTTTGCACGGTAATCAATAACTTCCTGTGCATTTTTACAGATATTAAGGCGTACAACATTAAAACCAGCGCTCTTCAAAAAGTTGATTTTTTCTTCTTCGTCGTTAAAGTATTTTTTTCCAGTAGTTTCGAGTGCATCGTAGGTAATTAAAGTAAGATATTCGCTGCCAGTTCCGTCTTTACGCTTCATAAGTCCATTTGCAGCATTACGACAATTTGCTTTATCAGAAAAATGCGTTTTATGAACCTGATGAGTCATTATAACTTCGCCGCGAACACCACCGGTAAAATCAAGAACTTTGCCATCAACAAAAATTGCAGGAAGAACGCCATTCATCTTTTTCGCGTTTGCAGTTATATCATCACCGATTGTGCCATCCCCGCGAGTAACAGCC
The DNA here is from genome assembly GCA_024680155.1 of Treponema sp. Classification (GTDB taxonomy): domain Bacteria; phylum Spirochaetota; class Spirochaetia; order Treponematales; family Treponemataceae; genus Treponema_D. The sequence continues at coordinate 19,058 of JAILCM010000230.1, read as the reverse complement.
CGGACTAAATAACCGCGCTCATACTGAAGCTCCAGCGAAGCACCATCAAGCTTAAACTCAACTAAATATTCGTCGTAATCATGTTTTACTGCCCACGCAAGAAACTGTTCAGGATTTGCAGCTTTTTCCTGACTTCCCATTGGCATTACGTGACGGATTTTCTGGAAATTGCCCGAATCGGCCCCTACTGCCTGTAAAATTTTGTTTGAAGGGTCTTTTTCTTTAAGTTCATCCCATAAAGCATCAAATTCAGCATCACTAATTTCGGCTTCACCATTGTAGTAGGATTTCTGATATTTTGTAATTAAAGTTTCAAGCTCACGGATTCTGTTATTTTTTTGAGTAAGCGCATCAATTTCATCAGAGTCAAACAAATCCATAATTGCCTACTCTTCTTTTTCAAAATAAAGTTCGGTAATCTGGCGGTCAGCATTCAAACCTTTACGCTCAAATTTTGTCTGCATACGCCATTCCTGTGGTTCTGCAAATCCATTATATTTATTTTTAAGATGAGCAGTCTGATTCAATTCTTCAAGCGCAAATTCAGCATATTCAAGCCAGTCGGTTACAAAATAAAGGTATCCACCTGGTGCAAGTTTTTGTGCAAGCAAATTTGTACGAGGACGCTGAATCATTCTTCTTTTGTGATGACGTTTTTTTGGCCACGGATCCGGGAAGAAAATATGGAAGCCGTTTACAGAATTGTCTCCAACCATTGTATTTAAAACTTCAAGGGCATCGTATTCAATAATGTAAAGGTTTTTAAGTTCAAGACGTTTAATTTCGCCAAGCAATTTTCCAACGCCAGGACGATGAACTTCTATTCCAATATAGTTGATTTCCGGATGAGCTTTTGCAAGTTTTGCAGTAGCGTCTCCCATTCCAAAACCAATTTCAATTACAATCGGGTTAGTATTTCCGAAGATGTCTACAAAATTTAACTTTTTATTTTCAAAAGGAATACAAAAAGACGGAGCAAGTTCGTTGTATGCATGTTCCTGAGCCGCAGTCATACGACCAATTCTCAAAACATAAGTCTTTACTTCGCGTCTTAACAAATCAACCTTATCGGTATTTTCAATTTTATCAGTTTTTTCTGTATTTTCTAAATCACCCATCATTTACTCCGGAACAACTTCTTTTAAAGGCATTACGCACATCACCGAATTATCTGGCAAAGTCCATACATCCTGATAAAATGCCGCATCCTTATATTTATTCCATATTTTTCTTGAATTACTTAATTCGTCTTTTTTTTCACCAAAGAATATAACTTTTTTATCTATGTTATAAATTAAAATCGAAATTGCCGCTCTTTTTGTTTTCATTAAATCAGGAATTTCGGTTCCCTTTGTCTTATAAAAAACAGTATCATAACGTAAAGTTGCATTTATTTCAGTTTTTTCATCGTCAGCATTGATATAAGTAATTTCGTACACTCCAGAAGGAATTTCTTCTCCATCAGGAGCAACAAAATTTGTGTAACCCGCGTACATTTTGTCCGAAACCTTAAATTTTACAATATCGTTTGTATCCCAGACATAATTTTTCTCAAGTGATTTTATTGTAATTGTATTATAACGCCTAACTTCGCTTGCAGATTCAACAAAAATACTTAAGCGTCCTTTTGGCAAAGAATCTTCATTTTCGTATTCAAAAATTACAGTTGGAAGCGCATATTTTACTTCCGGCAGATTTTGGGAACACGAAAACATAAAGAATCCGCACACAAAGAAAAAAGAAATAATTATCGAAGAAGAAATATTTTTACTCATAAAAACTAAAAATTGAAGTTCAATGTAATGACCGTAAGTTCACTTGCAGCAAACTGATTTACAAGTGATTCAAATTTTACATTAACCTTCTTACAAGCATCATCAAGATAAGAAAGATAATACAAGCCCAAATCCGTTCCTTCCTGTCCATCCGGGAGTTCGCGGTAAAAGTCAATAAGTGTCTTTTTATTTGTATTTGATGATTTTGCGTTATCAATATTTTCCTTTACTTCCTGGAATTCGTCATCTTTATTGTAAAGAGTGATTGAAAGCCTTCCCTGTTTACCAATTGAAGTTGAACCGCCGCCTAATTTCCACGAAAGGAATACAAGTTCGTGTTTACGCTGAAGTTCTTTTACAATTTTAGCACGAATTTCAGGGTCAAAAATCAAGGCATCAATATCGTCAACGCCCTGGTACATTGTTCTGGCTTCTTTTCGGATGTTGGTATTTTCATTATTAAGAGCAAGTTCCATCACCATTACCGAAATATATTCCGCAACTTTTGACTTTTCCATGTATGAAGTAAGAAGATTACGAATTTGAATGAACATTTCGTTTGCACCGTCAGACTTATAGAACATTGTAATGATGTACCAGTTCATAAGACCAAGACGATTCATAAATTTTTCTGTCATTAAAAGATAGATGTTCTTTTCTTCATCTGAATAATCTTTATTTGACATAATTGCATTCCAGATTGGCTCAAGAATACTTTTTCTTGTTGTCTGAATAATTCCTTCTTTATTAGAAAGAATTGAACGCAACTGTCGCTCACTCATTTGGGTACGTTCATCAATAAGATGAGAAGGATTTGCACGGTTATGTTTTCTTACACATTCACATTTAATCAAAGCAGAATAAACGTCACGGTCAAACTGTTTATAAAGCAAAGAGTAAACAATTACCTTGGACAAATCCATAACTTCTTGTCGCAAAGAAACAAATTCAGACATTGAAATTTCAATTTTTGAAATATAATCAAGAAGAATCATGCTTTGGATTGACTGTGGTGAAAATTTATTCAATGAAATACCATATTCGTCAACGTTATCAGCCAACCTGAATCTGAGAAGTTTTTTATTATGTCCTATAAAGTTAGAAGCTCCATTTTCAGTAAGAACGACTTTTAGCGGCAACTCAATTATGAATTTTTTTTCAGCAGAACCCATTTAATCCTTCTAAAAATATTTCCAAATTTCTGTATTTGTTCTATTATATATATTATACATAAAGAATCTTGCATTGTAAACAATTACTTTATACACTGATTATCGAATGAAAAGACTGATTTCGCTACTTTTTTTTACAATTATTATTTTCTCGCCCACAATTGCCGCTACTTCTGCAACAAGCGAAAAAATTAATAATTCCGAAAGTTCTCTCCCTCGCCCACAGGGAACAAAACTATGCAACGAACTTTATAAAGATTTAAAAAAGAACGGCTTTTCTCCCAGAACCCAAAATCTTACTTCAAGCGGAACAAATGATTTTCCATATAATATTACAATTTCAAATAAAGCTTACGAAAACAGTGCCTTTGCAGATAATCTGATTTTTGAATTTACAACTGAACAGGCTTACGATAATTTAGAATTAATTCACAATCTTGCAGGTTTTCTTAAAAAAAACAAATTTGCATTCAATACAACTATTTTAATTTCTTACGGCGAAAATTCTTTTCAGAGTCCAAAATTTAATGTTTACGGAACTGAGGCATTTATAAAAACTTTGAACACCGATGTAAACAATATTGTAATAAACTTGAATCTTGGTACGGACTCAAACGGATTTGAAACTGGCGCAATGGGAAAATCGGTTCCGGCATGGCTTATTAAATACACCTACTCCACTCTAAAAAATTCTGGAATACAAAAAGAACTTCCACATTTTTACGTAAGTCAGCTTTCTAAAGTTCATGACCGCATGGATAGCATTTTAGCAAATTATTTAATGAACGATATTCCAGCAATCACAATTTTCTTAAATTCCGACAACGAAACGATTCAATCTTTCTTTGAAAATTTTACAAACAATTTTGTAGATAATTGCCAGTACGAATGGGACAGCCACACAATCATGTTTTCTATTTTTGGAAAAACTGTCTGGCTGAATGAAAGAACAATCGTAATCATTTTGATTTGTATAATTTTTACAAGTCTTGCATTTTTATTTCTTTTAAGTTTGATTAACACTTCAATAAAAAGCCAGGCTTGGAACGAACTAAAAAAAATCTGGTATGCAATTCCGGCATTTTTTATTGTTATAGTTGGAATAAATTATCTTGTAAGATTATTTTTCGTTGTTTTGGGCAAAAATGGTGCTATGTTTTCACCATATACAATAATTTACGCCCAAATTTCATTTGCAACACCTTTTATAATTGCACTCTGCTTTTTTGAAATGAAATTTCACAATAAGTACGGTGCCCGCGCAATTGATTTTATGACACTTCTGGTTGCATTTATTAATCAGTTTTTATTTTCATTAATTGATATTTCACTTTTTCCACTTTTTATGGCAATCTGCATTATCACAATTCTTTCTATTATTTTAAAGAAGAACAGATATCATATTATTCTTCTATTTGTAATGTTTTTGCCGCTTTTTCCATATATTTATAAACTTCTTCATACTTCGCAAACTGGTATGCTCGCCTTTTCAATCATACAAAATCCGCTCATGCCAGTTTTTGAAGCATTTTTTACGCTGCCGTTTTACCTGATGGGCTACAGAATTTTAAAAGCTTCACGAATTAACAAATTTCTTAGCGCAGGAATTATTTATTCTACACTTTTAGTTTTTATGTTTATTCTTTCAATAACAATTTTTCAAACAAAAACAGACGTAAGACAAAACAGACTTACAACTACATATGTGAACGACAATCTTATTAAAATAAATCATTCCGATAAAACTTTTTTTGGAGAAACAATCAGAACTCTAAATATTGACCTTGGAGAAGAAGCTGAATATTGTTGTGTTGAAGTTTCGGGCTGGGGAAATCAAGCAGTCCTTTATTCAGAAAACGGTTACGAAATTGAAGATGCAAGCACAACCTTTTTTAGAATTCCAAAAAATCCTCCAAAAAAACTTTCGTTCAGCTACGGAACAGTAAAAGATATTTCTACAATTTCTGTTACAGCATTTTACAAAACAGATGAACAAAACATCCTTAAAGAACGCAATTTTACGCTTACAATCAAGGATTCTCTATGACAGAAGTTCAACCGTGGTTTCTTCATGTTGATTTAGACGCATTTTTTGCTTCGGTAGAACAGTTAGATCATCCTGAATACCGCGGAAAACCAGTAATTGTAGGCGGCTTACCAGAAGACAGACGAAGTGTAGTTTCTACAGCCTCTTACGAAGCTAGAGTTTTTGGAGTTCATTCCGCAATGCCGATTGTTCAAGCGTATAAATTATGCCCGAATGGAATTTATCTGCGCGGAAGAATGAAAAGATATGCAGAGCTTTCTTACCAAATCATGAACATCTTTAAGGAATTTTCGCCTGATGTAATTCAAATGTCTATTGACGAAGCTTTTATTGATTTAACAGGAACAGAAAATCTTTTTGGGCCACCGGAAGAAACAGCTAAAAAAATCAAAGCAAAAGTTAAACAGGAAACAGGACTTACAGTTTCGGTGGGATTAGCTTCTACAAAATATCTTGCAAAAATTGCTTCTGCAATGTCAAAACCAGACGGATTCTTTTTTATAAAACACGGTCAGGAACAAAATTTTATGCTAAATCTGCCGCTAAAAAAGGTCTGGGGAATTGGTACAAAAACTTTTGAAGCTTTAAATAGAGCGGGAATCAATACAACAAGAGATATTTACGAAAAATCGCTTGATATTCTGCAATTTATGTATGGGAAAAATCAAGGTGAATTTTTGTATAATGTTGTTCGCGGCAAAGAAACTAACAGTTTTGACCATCAAACAAAAAGTCATTCACTTAGCGCAGAAAAAACTTTTGCTTATGATTTGACTGATATTTATACAATAGAAACAAACATTCTTGAAATTTGCCACGGAGTTATGTTCCGTCTTTTAAAAGAAAATGGATTTTCAAAAACTGTAATGGTAAAAATCCGTTACGAAGATTTTTCTACAGTTACAATCCAACATACCGAAGAAAAAAACATTCTGACAGTTGATTCTTTTTACGCTGCGGCAAAAAATCTGTTTGAACAGAAATTTGAACGAGGACGCGGAGTTCGTTTAATTGGCGTTGCATTTGAAAATATCACAAAGGATGAAAAACCGTATCAGCAGGAACTTTTTGACGACGGAAGCGAAAAAAAACAGAAAGTTGAAAAGGCAATTCTCCAGCTGCAGAAAAAACATCCAGAAATTTCAGTTCATAAAGCACGACTTTTGGATAATGCAAAAAAAGGCTTTAAAGCTCTAATTCCGTTGTTTATTTTATTTGGATTTGCAATTTTTCCACAAAAACTCGTTGCACAAAATTATTTACCCGAGGAATCAAAAAGCTCGAACAATAAAGTTCTTACTTCCCTTTTTAATCTGCAGCTTTCAACCAACAATTTTATGGAAGTTTTTGCTTCTGGATATTGGAAAACTTCTTTTTTATTTTCGGGAGCAAGTTCTTTTGGTTTTGGAAATCCGTTTGCACTTTCTTTTTCAACACCAATTTTTAAGCAGGAACTGGATCTTTCACTTTTTTTACAAATTAACGAAAACTGGTATTTTGATTTTGATTTTATTGATGATTATGTAAACAACAAATACAGCATCGGCTACAATGGCAGCAAAAATCTTGAACATTTTGAACTTTCAAATAAAAGCATAAGTTTTCCAGATTATTATTCCGCTAAAAATCTTGGATTCGACTTAAATGGCGATAAAATTCAGTCTCCAGGAATGATTCTTAGTTTTTCTGATTATAAAAATAAACGCTGGAAAAGTGATTTTTTATTGCGCTACGATATGACTGAACAAAAAATAGCAACTTTTTATGGTTATAATTCTGTGCAGGATGTAAAAATCTCTCCCGAAAATTATGTGCATACAAAAAAGTTCGTTCTCCCACTAAGCCAAAGCATAAGTTCAATAAAAGACATCTACATTCAGGATTCTGACGGACAATTTACCGATAAAAAAGGCCGCACCTACAAAAAACTTGCACAAAATTCGTATCTTTTATTGCCGGAACAAAATCTTATTTTATTGGCAAATCAAAAAAAAACAGGTCCACTTTTATCTGTACTGATAACTTTTAATAGCTCGGCCGATTATTCAGCTGCAATTGAGTCTTTGGGCTCTTACAACGATTCCACTACGTTTTTGGGAAATATTCAGTCCTGGTTTAATACAAATCTGAACGAAAAAAACAAAATAGATTTAGAAACTTATTCCTACGATTTTCAGAATCAAATAGAAAACATGTCTGCTTTTGAACTGCAAAATCCGTCTGGTTTTTCACCTTTTATTATTGCCGACACATACGATTGCGGAGTTACAGATTCTGCTGACATTGAAGTTTGTACAAATTCTGATTCAGATTCAAAAAACTTTTCTGCTTACATCGACCAGGACACACTAAATTTTATTGCAGACGATTTTTTTACAGAAAATCATACTTACGCGGTTTTAAAATTAAAAGAATATTCCGATGACGAAAATTCGAACGCCAATTCCGACATCGGTTCTACAGAAACTTCCGCCACAACAGCCAACTCCACCTTGTACTACACGCCACAGTTGCAATTTCCTTTGGGAGCCGCTTCTCCACAAATTTATCTTTTACACAAAAATGATTCAGGCCATTATTTACGCCTTAGAACCTACACCAAAGTTTCCAATTTTTATATTGGACGTTCTGCCGCAAGTGATTCAGTTCAAGTTTATATAAATGATGTTTTAGACAATTCTGCAACTTACAATCACGAAACGGGCTATGTTACAACACAAAAAACAGTCGAAAACACAGACAAAATTTATATCATTTGGGAAGAAGGAAGTTCTTCGTACCAGAATGGTTCAATTGCAGCGGGCGCCGGATTTTTTTATAACTTTTCGCCATTTTTAAGTTTTGATTCCGCAATTACAACAAAATGGCCGCTTGCAACTCTACAAACTTACGCCACAAAAGATGAATCTTCATTTGGATTTGCAGCATTAACAACAGGTCTTTCTTACAAAAAAAATGATTTTACTGCAAAAGATGAACTTGCCTTTTATGTAAAAAATGAAAATGTTTCCGGGGTTTTTCTTACCGAATCGCAAAGTGTACAGGCTGAACAAACCTTTTACCATTCAATTAATAATGCAAGCGTAAATGGAATAAAGGACAGTGAAATTTCTGGTTATGCAATTCCACTTGAATGGGATTTTTCAGACCTTTCAACAACCGAACAAGGATTTGCCGCTGTAGAGGTAAAATTAGCGGAAGGATATCTTCTTAAAAATTCAAAAACTTTTTCTATTGCACTCAAAAATACAACTCCAAATGATTTTACCGATTTATATCTTCAACTTGGTATAAATGCCGACGAATCTTTTTCAAGCGAAATTGATGAAAGTATTCCAACCTGGAAAATTTCTGATTCTGATGCTTCATACGTAATTGATTATTTTGACAAACAAAAAACTGGCTGGCAAACCGTAAAAATTCAACTTACCGATTCACAACGTGCACATCTTTTAAATGAATATGATTTACGCTTAATCGTTACAAAACAAAAAAATACAGATTTTTCGGATTCAGCTTCTTCAAATAAGGGCTGTATTTTGATTGGACCATACGAACCGACTGTAGAACCCTGTTTTATTTTTGCAGACAATAATCTTAATGTACAAACCAGAACCGAACAAACTTCATCTCCAAGTGCCAACGAACTTGAAATAAAAAAGAATTATTCTACTCAAATAAGCTGGAATTCTTTTGGAACCAATTTTTCTAACGAGAATTTTTCCCAAGACGAATACAAAATTACTGCAATCCAAAATTTTGAACCTTCATCTTTTGCTTCATACAAAACAGTCAATTTGGATTTTATGATTACGGAATTAGATTCAATTTCATATTCCAATTCCGATGGTGATTTTTCAAATAACGAAACTTCTTCTTCCGCCTCAACTTCAACTTCAGCCTCAAACGAAAGCCTTATTTTTATTCTTGATTCAGATTCGGAATCGGTTTACCAGAACGGAACAAAAGCTCTTGAAGTTTGCATTAATTCAACCGCATTAAATTCTTTTATAAATCAAAATGAAATCTGGAACGTTTTATCGGTAAATATTCAAAAAAACACAGTTTCTATAAACGGCACAGAATTAAATCAAAGCGACTACACTCTTTTTATTGATAAAACTGTAATTCCAAGCCGGAAAAAGCTCATTTTTAACACAAAACAAAACGACAGAATAATTACAAAGGGCTTTATTTACATTGACAATCTTTACTACAAAGACACAAATCTTTCTACCGGAATCAAAAACAAAATCACATCTGAATGGAAAAAAGAAGGCTCAATTTTACAAATAAAAAACTTTGATTTATTAAAAGACGCCAAAATTAATCTTTCATCAGAACAAAACGTAGCTTTAAAAAATGATACAACAAATACAAACCAGGGAACTATTTCTTCTACCGAAGAAAGTTCCATCACAATTGCAGGAATAAAGCTCGACAACGACATTACCGCAAATTATGATTCTACCACACCAAAGGCTAAAATCATTTCAAATGCAGGCCATTCAATTTCAACAGAAAATCCAGTATTTAATTTCTTTTCCTTTTCCGAAAAATATCGTTATCAGGTTAACTCACAGAATTTGGTTTCTAACAAAAAAGATTTTATTGAACTAAGCTTTCCGTATACAAAGTTTTCTTTTTCGGCAACAGCAGGCAAAAACGCATCTTATAATCAGCAGGATGACACTGCAAACTTAAAAATTGAACTTCCTCAAAAATTGTTGAATTTTAATTTTAATACACAATTTTTTGCAAATCAAAAAACGACTTCAACACAGACAACACAAACAGCTCAAGTTCAAACAAACTATTTTTCAACCTGGCTGGAAGATTCAATTCTACAATTTTCACCTGGCGACGAAAATGCGTTTATCAGAAATTCAGGATTAAATGCTTCTACAGGAATAAAAATTCCATTTGCAGGTATAACTCCACTTTTGCAATACAAAATACAATCAACTTATCAAAACAATACTTTTCAAAAATTAAATGATTACGCAGAATTAAAACTTTCCGTTCCATTTAAAATTGCAAATAATTCATTTTCAGTTACATTAAACCGTAAAACAGAAGGTCTTCATTCAACAAACAATAATTCAAACGCAGAAAATTCAACTTCCATTCCTCAAACTCAGACTTTTACAGGGTCTTCCACTTATTTTTCCGATTTACAAAATTTTGCCAGTTACCACAAAGAAAAGAACTGGTTCTACACCGCAATTCCAGCGCAAGATTTATTCAGCACGGAACTTTCAAAAAAAGTCCACTCTTCCACCGACGATTCTGCAATTTACGCTACTTCTTATGATTTTACCTGGAACAGACCTCTTTTTAATTCCGCAAAAGATTTTTTAATTCCAGTTTCAGCAACTTTAGCCGTAAGCAGAAATATTCGTTCTGGTGAAAATATTGCCAACACTTACCAAATAAAATCTTCTCTTACAAATTCTTCACTCAATCTCTTTGGAGCAAAAGGAACTAAAAAGATTTTTAAATGGTACAACACCGACGAATTCAGTTCTACAATCACCACAATTTTAAGCATTCCAAAAGATTCACCGCACAATACAGAATTTCAAGTTTCGCTGTATAATTCAGCACTTTTTTATATTAATAAAACAGACAACATAAAAATTGGAACAGATTTTTTAATTTCAACTGATTTTGACTTTCAAGCAAACGGAAGCTTTATCTGGAACAGAAGAGTTGAAAAACTTCCTATTGAAGCAATTGTTCTGTATTTTTACCCGTCATATTCAGACTTAGAAAAAATCAGTACACGAAAAGAAACCCTGAACATAAAAATGTCCAGGGCTGAAGGAGTTATAAATACAAAAATCCAATATTTGCATAACGCAGATATTCAAATCTTAAAGTATTACACAATTACTACAGGAACCGGCGGAACATTCAGCTTGACGCAGAACAAATCCGCAGGCATTTCCTTAGAATTTTCGCTCGGTGCAAAGATGGAATTCTAATATCAAAAGATAATAGATATTAAACCTTAAATTCGTCAATCTGGTCGCCGATTTTTCTAATTGAATCACGCATTTTGTCAGAAACTTCTGTAAGTACTGCACCAGTTTCATTAATTTTCTGAGCACCAACAGACATTTCCTGCATACTCTGCTTCATAGAAAGAGTTACATCTTTAAGCTGGTGAACTTCTGTAAGAATAAGTTTGTTTCCTTCCTGCATTTCTACAGAAGCTGATTTTACCTCTTCTGTACTGTCGTTCATCATCTTAAGAGCTTCTACAATTTGTTTAGAACCTTCGTTCTGTTCTTCCATTGCAGTTCGAATCTGTATTACAAGCTGGTCTGTATCAGAAAGTTCATGCGAAACTAAAGAGAATGTTTTACTTGCATCGTTGGAAGCACCAACAACTTCCGAAATAGATTCCATAATCTGATTAAGCTGAGCTGTAATCTGATTTGACTGCTGTGAAGAAGTTTCAGAAAGCTTACGTATTTCGTCTGCAACAACGGCAAATCCCTTTCCAGCCTCTCCTGCATGTGCAGCTTCAATTGCGGCATTCATAGCAAGAAGATTTGTCTGTTCTGCGATATTTGCAATTGCAACGTTTGCATCTTTAAGCATTTCTGACTGACTTTCGATTGTCTGAACTTTAAGGCTTACTGCTTCAAGTTTAGAGAATCCTTCTTGAGAGTGAGTCTGCAGATTATTGAATGAATGGTTCATCTTTTCTACAGAATTACTAACTGAACTGATGTTTCCAATCATTTCTTCTACTGCTGCACTAGCCTGTGTAACACCCGAAGACTGATTTTCAATCATCTGGTTAAGAGATTCGATATTTGCAGAAATTTCATCAACCGCACCGGCAGTCTGATCAACGCTCTTTTTCTGGCTGTCAAGCTGCTGACCAAAACTATCGATATTTGCAATAATCTGCGTAATAGAACTTGCTGTATCCTGAGCCGAAGACGCCATATCTTCACCTGCAACTCCAAGTTCATTCTTTGAATCTTTTACTTCAGAAATAATCACCTGTAATTTTTCTGAGAACTGATTAAAGCCATGTACAACCTGTCCAATTTCGTTATTTGACTTAACTTGAATTCTTTGAGTTAAATCTGCATTTCCTGAAGCAATTCCTGTAATTACTTCTTTTACAACTTTAAGAGGTTTCATAAGAATATAAATAAGAATTGCACCAACAAGAACAGAAAGCAATACTGTTATAGTTCCAAAAATCATCATCTGATTTCTGATATCAACAACAAGCGTATAATACATGTCAGAAGGAATAGAAAGTGCAAAACTCCAAGGTGTACCTGCAATCGGTTTATAAACAACAAGATCATTTGCAGCATCGTGCCCTCTTACAGTACCCCAGCCAGTTTCGCCTTTTATCATTTTTTTTGCGATGTCGGTAATTTCTTCGTGACCAGGAGTTGGATTTGTAATAAAGTTTTTCTTCATAATATAATCCGGACTTCTGTGAGCCATGACAGTTCCATCGCTCGTTAAAATCCAGCCATAAGCATTTGTTCCAAATTTTATTACGTTAATTTCTTTGTTAATCTTTTCGAGAGGCATAACACCAACTACAGCAAAAATATTTTTTCCATTCTTTTTAACTGCCCTGGTAAAATGAACAATTATCTGTCCTGTTGTTCTGGATACTACAGGATCATCTATATAAGTGTCTTTACCCTGCTGAAGAATTGCCTTAAAGTAATCTCTGTCTGCAATATTTGTACGGGTTCCAATATCATTATAAGAAAGCCCTTGTGCATCTACAAGCATGATATAATCAAAATCTGAGCTTCTAACTGATTCATGGGCAAAAAGCCATTCGCCGGCAGCATCAAAGTCTCCGCTCTGAACAATATCATTATTTACATAATAATCAAGTTCGTTAAAGTAAGCCTGAACCTGATTTTCCAATGCAAAAGTATAAGCTTCTACAGTCTGCTGATAGTTTACAATTTGAGTATCTACAACTCTTAAACGTGCATTTCTTGCAACAAAAACTGTTTGTAAAAAATTTAATAAAGCAATGGAAGCGGCAATAGAAAGTATAAGTGCAAGAACAAGACTGGATTTTTTCTTTCCAGCATCAAATTGTGACATAATATCCTCCAAAAGATTCATTTTCTGAATCTTATTCTATAATTTTATTATATAAAATATCCAAGAGCAAGTTTTAGTTTTTAGAATTTAATTAATTATTTTAAAAAAAATTTAGAATTTAATTTTTCACATATACTTGAAGAATCCTTGGCTTGCGTGTTATATTCCTTTTGCTATGCTTGATCTGGAATCCCTTAAAAATGAATTGAATCCTCAGCAGTACCGGGCCGTAACAACAACTGATGGTGCAATTTTAATTATTGCAGGTGCCGGCAGCGGAAAAACACGCGTAATCACTTTTAGAATTGCGCACATGCTCGATAAAGGAATTCCACAAAGCCAGATTTTAGCCCTAACATTTACAAATAAAGCGGCAAAAGAAATGGCAGACCGAATCAAGGATTTAACGCAGAAAAAGCTCCAGAATCTTACAGTTTCTACATTCCATGCTTTTGGTGTAAGAATTTTACGACAGGATATTGATAAACTTGGCTGGCGTGAAAATTTTTCTATTTATGATGAAACTGACCGTGTTGCATTGATTAAAGAATGTGGCCGCGAACTAAAATATTCTCCCGAAGCAATGGATATTTATACAATCGGAAATCTGATTTCTAATATTAAAACAGGACGTAAAAACTGGGAAACTGCAAACGACATGTACCGCCCTCTTTACGAAAGTTACCAGGAAGGCCTAAAACTTTACAACGCCGTTGATTTTGATGATTTGATTGTACTTCCTATAAAACTTTTCCGCGAACATCCCGAAGTTCTTGAACGTTACCGCGAACGCTACAAATATATAATGGTAGATGAATTCCAGGATACAAGCCATCAGCAATATGAAATGATGCATCTTCTGGCCGATAAAAACGTTGCTGTTGTTGGTGATGATGACCAGAGCATTTACAGCTGGCGTGGTGCCGACTACCAGAATATCATCAATTTTGAAAAAGATTTTGACGTTACCGAAATCCGTCTTGAACAAAATTACCGTTCAACCGAAACAATTCTTGAAGCCGCAAACGGTGTAATCAGCCATAACACAAACAGAAAAGATAAAAAACTCTGGAGTGGAAACGGTGGCGGAAAACCAATTGAAATTTTTATGCCCGAAAACGAAACCGAAGAAGCTGAATTTATTGCAGAAAGCATTTTGGGAATAGCAGCGGAAGAACACAGAAAATACGATGATTTTGGTGTTTTGATGAGGGCAAATACACAGAGCCGATTTATAGAAGAGGCAATGCTGCAAAATAATATTCCCTACACTATGAGCGGCGGAACTTCGTTTTTTGAACGCAAAGAAATTAAAGACGTTATCAGTTATCTTCGTGTAATTTCTAATCATGATGATGATATTAATCTTTTGCGCATTATAAACACCCCGCGACGAGGAATTGGACGGGCTGCAATTCAACTTATGAATGATGCGGCTGAATTAAACGGGTGTACACTCTGGAACGCAATTGATTATTTAATTCACGCAGAAAATTCACAGGCAAGTGAAGTTTTAAAAGAAGACTTGCAGGACTTTGTAGATATTATCGAAGGCCACAGACAAAAGCTTTTGAGTGGACGCGGGCTTGCTGCAAAAGTTCGTCAGCTTGTAGAAGATATTAACTATAAAGACCACCTTTTGACAGAATATTCCAAAAGTGAGAAGGCAGTAAGATTCAAGCTTAAGAATATAGAAGATTTGATTCGTTTTATGGAAATTTGGGAAAATGATCCTGATAATCCAAATCCAAACCTTTACAATTATTTAAACCGCATTACACTTTTAAGCCGAGACAATGGCGACGACGAAGGTGATAAAGGAAAAGTAAATTTAATGACAATTCATGCGTCAAAAGGATTGGAATTTCCGGTTGTATTTATTGCAGGTGCCGAAGAAGGACTCATTCCACACGCCCGCTCGGTTGAAGAAAATGGTGGTGATGTTGAAGAAGAACGCCGGCTCTTTTACGTTGCAATTACCCGTGCCCGCGATAAACTTTTTATTTCGGCATGCAGAAAACGCCGCCATATGCAGATGACCGTAGAAACAGAACCAAGCCGCTTTTTGGATGAAATTCCAGCAAATCTTGTAGAATACCACGAACCGCCAAAAGAACTTACTGCTGAAAAAACAGAACAAATGTTCGATGACTTTCTGAGTAAACTAAAATCTAAGATGTAGGCAATTAGAACGCAAATCCTAACATTGCATTAAAACGCGGTCCTTTTGGAATTACATATTCAAATGTAGCGGCAAAATCAATCCAGTTAAAAATCATATTTACACCAACAAGCGGCGTACAATACGGATAAAGCATATCATCATTTATCCAACCGTTGTCCAAAAGACTCCATGCCGACCAGTTACGGTTATCTGCACTTGATTTCCAATAGAAATTTCCGTACCAGTTACATTCATACAAATCAATTCCACAGCCTAGCATAAACCAAGTATGAGAAAAAGCCTTAAAAGTCATTCCTGTTGTCATATTAAACGACCATTCAGAAACTTCGCCCGTTTTTTCAAATTTATACTTATAATATAAAGAAGAATCATAAGAAACTGGATAAGGCGCGTAAATTTCCATTATTACATCATCAAAATTATGATTATATGCAGTACCAAGAGTTTTTACAGAAGAATCTTTTATTCCAAAAGCAGTACCAAAATACCAACCAACCGGTTCACCAGAATAAATATAATAAGCACCAATATAATCAATATAAGGAAGCGCTACAGAAAATAAAAAGCCGTTTCGTCCAAAAGTTCTGTCTTCCCAAGGATTTACAATATTATTACGATCGGTACGCATAAAATAAAAATCAATAAATTCATTTTCAGAAAGTGTAACACGCAATTTGTAATCAGGACCAGAACCAACGGCCACGGAAAATTCAGCAGAATAAGAATCTGAAGTAACATTAGAAGAATTCAAAACCATTTCCTTACTCTGATTTACAACAGAAGAATCGTAAGTATTTGATACGCCATTAAAAAGCCAGAACGAAATCCATGGATAAGAATCATGATTATACGAACGAACAGGCTTATCTACAAAACGACTGTGCTTTGAATCAACAATTTTGTAATCGCCCGCATCTCCGTCATCACATAAATCAATTAAAAAAAGTCCGCAAAGAATTGTACCGCCAACAATAAGGCAGGCATCTTCTGCCGAAAGTTCCGTATCATCATCATTTTTTTGTGAATCAGGCATAGAAAGTCCGCCAGAAGTAATAACCAGAGAAGAAGGATTTATATCAAGAAGATTCCATTTATCGGTATCGTAATTGCCTTCGTAAACCTGAATGCAGTTTCGCTTTAATAGAAAATCTTTTGTAGTAAGATTTTGCATATCAACGTAGTATTTTAGTTTTGTACCATTTAGTTCTGCACCAACAGAAATTTCAAATCCGTCATCAGAAATAACTTTCTGTGTTTTTACCCCATTGGAATCCGTAAAAATTGAATTATACGACATTTTTACAGGGTAAACTTCTGCATTTTTTGCAAAAAGCACGCCAACAAACAAGAAAAAACAAAAACAAAAAATACTATGCTTCATAAAACCTTCTCTCCTCAAAATAATTTTAAACTCTGTACTTAATCTTTTTACCAGTTCCTTCGTAAAGTTGTTTTCTAAGCTCACTAACCTGCTTATCACTTATATAATCATCAAAACTCATCATTCTGTCAATAATTCCGTTTGGAGTTATTTCTACAATTCGGTTTGCAATAGACTGAATGAATTCGTGGTCGTGTGAACTGAACAAAAGAACGCCTGGGAAAGAAATTAAACCTTCGTTCAAAGACTGAATTGCTTCAAGGTCAAGATGGTTTGTTGGGTCATCCATTGTGATACAGTTTGCACCGCTAAGCATCAATTTACTAAGCATACAGCGAACTTTTTCACCACCCGAAAGAACCTTTACTTTTTTAAGAGATTCGTCGCCGCTAAAAAGCATTCGTCCAAGGAAGCCGCGAACATAAGCATCGTCCTGCTCTTTAGAATACTGCTTGAGCCATTCAGTAATGTTCAAATCGTTGTTAAAGCTGTCTGAATTATCACGTGGAAGATAAGTCTGCGAAGTTGTCTGTCCCCAGAAGAATTCACCGCTATCAGGCTTTTTAACACCGTTTACAATATCAAAAAGTGCAGTTACAGAATTATGCTCAATACCAACAAAGGCAATTTTATCTGTACGGTTTACAGTAAGACTGAAATTTTTAAGAAGTTCGTTTCCGTCAGCATCTTTGTAGTTAAGATTTTTGATTTCAAGAACGTTGTTACCAATTTCGCGGTCAGCTTTAAAGTTTACATACGGGAACTTACGTGTAGAAACAGGAATTTCTTCAAGTGTATCGGCAAGTTTGTCGTAAATCTTTTTGCGTGAAGTTGCCTGTTTTGCCTTAGAAGCGTTAGAACTGAATCGCAAAATGAATTCCTTCAAATCCTTCATTTTATCTTCAGTCTTTTTCTGCTGTTCGTGAGCCTGACGCTGCATAATCTGAGTCATCTGGTACCAGAAGTCGTAGTTACCACTGAACTGAGTAATTTTTCCAAAGTCGATATCGCAGATGTAAGTACAAACTGTATTCAAGAAGTGACGGTCATGCGAAACTACAATTACTGTATTTTCAAAATCCAAAAGGAAGTTTTCGAGCCATGTAATAGATTCAATATCCAAACCGTTTGTAGGTTCATCGAGGAGCAAAGCATCTGGATTACCGTAAATTGCCTGTGCAAGCAAAACACGAACCTTCTGACCTTCATCAAGTTCACTCATCATCTTGTCGTGGAATTCTTCTTCCAAACCAAGACCGCTGAGCATCTGTTCAATGTCGTTTTCTGCTTCGTATCCGCCAAGTTCACCAAATTCAGCTTCAAGTTCTGCAGATTTAATTCCGTCTTCTTCGGTAAAATCAGCTTTTGCATAAATTTCATCACGAGCCTTAGAAATTTCGTAAAGTTTTGGAAAGCCCATCATAACTGTTTCTTTTACAGAATATTCATCAAACGCAAAGTGGTCCTGCTTTAAAACTGCCATTCGTTCGCCTGGAGTCATAAAAATCTGACCAGAATCTTTTTCAAGTTCACCACTGAGCAATTTCAAAAAAGTTGATTTACCAGCACCGTTTGCACCTGTAATTCCGTAGCAGTTTCCTTTATTAAACTTAAGATTTACGTCCTTAAAAAGCGGTTTTTCGCTAAAAGACAAACTAACATCACTAACTGTAATCATTTTATTTCCTCACTATCTTCCAAAGAACGCTTTTACTTTCTGCCAGAATGTCATTTTAGGTTCAGAAGCTTTCTGTGCAGCGCGGGCATCTGTACTACCTTTCTGGTAAGACTTCTTCTTATAGTCGCCCTTCTTATAATCACCTTTTTTGTAAGAACCATTCTTATCTTTGTTTTCGTACTTACCTTTTCCACCAGATTTCTTGTCATAAGGCTTTTTCTTAAAGTCATCTTTTTTATAATCGCCTTTGGAACCTGTTGAAGCATAAGTTTCTTTATAAAGCTTCATGCGTTCTTCGTAAGAAAGTCCTGCCAGTTTTGCCGGGTCGATATATGATGCAGAATAGTTTTTGCGTTCGCGTTTTTCGTATCCGTCGTGATTTTTTCCGCCCTTTTTGCCTTTTTTGTAATCACCAGATTTGTAACCGTCTTTCTTATAATCACCAGATTTTTTGTAATCAGAGTTTTTGGAATATTTTCCATCCCCTCTATCACCTGTTCTTCTATTATGAATATCACCGTCTTTACCTTTGCGGTAACCGCCACGATTATCGTAATCATCATCACCGCGCCAGTTTTCGGTTTTAATATACATTCCGGCAGATTTATCTTCTTCCATCTGTTCCGGGTAAGCAACTGTTGCAGGAATAGACATTTCAATATAACGCTCAATTGCAGGAAGATTGTAAACATCCTGTTCAGAACAGAAAGT
>JAILCM010000170.1 GCA_024680155.1 Treponema sp. | reverse complement strand
ACAGTAAGCGACAAGTCTTTGAGAATTACGTTTGAATCAAATTCTTTATGTATATTTTTTAGTTCCAATAATGCCATAAAATCTCCTTTAGTCGGGGGCGTTGCGGGGGGCGCAAGTTTCTGTGCTTTTTTTTAGCATATTCTACTCGTGCTGCCAGTTTTTGCATAGCAAAAACTGGCAAATATTTTCCCCCCGCTAGAAGGGGTGGGCGAAGACCGTAAGGTCTGAGCCCAGGGGAAGGCTTTCCCCTCCCTACTTCTGTTTCCTCTCAATAAATCGTGCGGCCAGGCTTAAAATCCAGCACACAAAAAAGTACATCATAAAAATTACAAAATAAACTGCGATGCTGGCGGTTGGCACGGTAAGGCGGTTTGCTTCTATAATTTGCTGTCCTATTTTTACAACTTCGATTACGCCAACAAATACGACGAGGGAAGTTGTTTTTATCATTCGGGTGATGAGGTTCATACTTAGCGGGATGAGCGAGCGTAAAGTTTGCGGAATGATGATGTAAAAGAAAATCTGACGCTCGGTTAGTCCGATTGCACGGCCGCTTTCGTATTGATGTTTTGGCACACTTTCCAAGGCTCCGCGAACTAAATCGCCCATTTCCGCTGTTCCCCACAAAGTAAATACTAAAATGCTGGCTGCTTCACCACTTAAAGAAATATTGAACATTCGGGTGAGTCCGTAATAAGCAAGAAAAAGCAGAACCATTTGCGGCATAATTCGCATGAATTCAAGATAAATCCGGCAAATCACTTTTACAACACGGTTTTTAAGTGTCATGAGCATTCCAAAAAAGAAGCCGAGCACTATAGAAAATGCTACCGAAACAAGGGCAATCCAAACTGTTACCCAAAGTCCGCCTAAAAGTCTTGCCATGTTTGTTCCCATTGTTAGAACGCTGAAGGCATTGGTAACTGCTTCAAAAAATCCGCCTGAACTGCCTGCTGCAACTGAGCCTGTTGCACTTGCTGTACTAGCGACCGAACTGAGCATATCGCAGCCTCCTTTCGGCAAAATTAGCAATCAAAGAAATTGGCAGAAGCAAAATAAAGTACGCAACACAAAGCAAAGTAAGGGCTTCGTCAGTTTTGTAGTAAAGGCCGATTAAATCTTTTGCAACGAACATCAAATCTGCAAGGGCAACTGCACTAAACACCGAAGTTTCCTTAATTAAAAACATGATATTTGCGCAAAAACCCGGAATAGAAACCGAAATTGCCTGTGGAAGAATAACGTACTGTGTAATCTGGCGGCGGGTTAAACCAATGCACTGAGCACTTTCAATCTGAACTTTAGAAACCGATTCAAGCGCAGAACGGAATGTTTCTTCCATATAAGAACCGCCCAAAAATGTAAGACCGATTATTGCACACTGAACTGAACTCAATTTTATACCCATGCGCGGGAACGCAAAATACAAAAAGAAAAGCTGAATAAGCAGCGGTGTATTACGCGAAAGTTCTATGTAAACGCTTGTAATCTGGCGAAGAACGGGAATTTTAAAATATTTGATGAGTGCACAAATTAATCCCACGGCAAGCGACAAAAGAATACCCAAAAGAGCAAGCCGCAACGTAAGCCACGCCGCTTCTACATACATAGGAATAACTTTTTGAATAAAACCAAAATCCATAAAACATGTAATTTTAAATTTTTTAGCCGCATTAGTCAACGGAGGAATTTTTTGTCTATCTAGAAACTTTAACTTGCCCCCCGCCCTAGTTTGTATTCTAAATTTGTTTTGTTTGTGTGTACTTACATTTTTTTTCCAATGCGATATAATAATTTTTTATGAAGCGGGGTGTAAGTTTTTTTATTTTATTCTTTTTAACCAGCGTTTTATTTGCAAAAATACCGGAAATCAATTTAAAAGAACTTTTTAAAGACCCTGCCCAAAGCACAGAAGCAATGCTCTCTCTAAATACTATGGAAGGATTTTCTTCTGCACATTGGATTTTTTCTTCCGTTTACAATTTTCAAACCTCAGATTTTTTTGCCTGCGCCGGAATTGAAGGAAAATACGGAAAATTTCAACTAACAATGGACGCTCTGTATTGGTTTTTCAATCATCCATCCTTAAAACTTGGCGCAAATTTTAATTATAATTTTGCTTTGTTCGCTAAATACAGTACTTGCAACAATTTTTTACCTGGAGTCGTATTAGAATGGGTTCCAGAAAAATGGCTTACAATCGACTTTAATGCCGCTTATTTTTTAAAACTACGCAATATTTTTGCAATGTCAGATACTCATCCTGTTTTTTACAATAATAGTGTGGCTTTTATTTTACGAAGCACTTTTTCTTTACCAAAAAACTTTACACTTAGTATGCAATTTGCATCAATCGAGCCATTTCATTATATGTTGTTCTGTGCTCCTTCCTTTACCCTTGGAATTATGTATTCAACAAAACAAAATTACGACATTTTTGTAAATGCAACTGTCCGCTACATAGATTTTTTTACAAATTCCAGTCATTACGAAGAATCGCAATATACTCTGGGAGTGAGGTATAAATGGTAGCGATTTTGATTTTGCTTGCGGGACTGCTTTGTAGTTCTTGCGCTTATGGATATCAGGATGTTTTTTACCGCTCAAACAATGTTACTGCACGAACTCAACACGGACAATTATATGAACTTACATTGGATGAAGGCGCTCCAAACATTAGTGAAGCTGATTCGGTTTATACAGTTGCAATTTTTACTGATATTCATTTTGGAAAAACGGGTCATGAACGTCATGAGCAGGATTTTTTGGATTGGCTTCTTGAATTAAAAGATCAAAATCAACTTCCAAAATTTACAATTTGTCTTGGCGATATTGCAGACCACGGTTATGAATCTGAATTTGAAAATTACAACAAATTCTCTGCTCAAATAGAAGAAATTACAGGTTCAAAAGTTTTTAACGTGCTTGGAAATCATGATTTATACAACGACGGCTGGCGATTTTACCACAAATTGATTTACCCGAACGCTTCTTTCTATCATTTTAAAACTGCAAATTTCAGCTGGTATTTTATTGATAATGCAAGCGGCTCTTTGGGAACAAGTCAGTATAATTCAATTAAAAATTCGTTTGAAAATGATTCTTCTCCAAAAATCATCCTGGCTCATATTCCTTTTTACGGAAATCCAAACTTTTATTTTGGTAATTTTGCAATGCAGAACACCGACGAAACCGACAAACTGATTACTCTTTTTGCCAAAAACAATGTAAAATATTTTGTATCAGGCCACACTCATCATTATTATAAAAATTCATTTGATAGTTTTACCGAATTGTCTGTTCCAAGCATTCTAAATTTTAAAACCTGGGCACTTTTTACAATTGATGAAAAAAACGGCACTGTAAAAGAAGAAATTATTGAAAAATAAATTAATTTGTATCGTTTGTATCAACCCCAAGACCAAACAAAGCAAAATCGGCACGGCAAGGGTCATTTGGGAAAATTTGAGCAAGTTTATTTGTAAGAAGAATTGCAGTTTTTCGACTTGCGGTAGAATTTTCGGGTAAAAGTCCCAATTTAACAGCTTCCTGCATTACGTGAACATCAAGCGGAATTAATAAATCGGCAGGATTAAACCACGTCCACAAACCTAAATCTACGGGAGAATTTTGACGAACCATCCAGCGCAAAAACATATGGATTCTTTTGTTGGCAGAATTTTTGCCTTTTGGTACGATTGCAGAATTTTGGAAAGACTGGGCAAAACAGTTCATGATGAGGTCGTTGGGAGAGAGGGCGGGAACTTTGGAGGTGCGCTCATTTTTAGAAGGGTCGGAACTTTTGGTTGTAAGGGAGGCTTGGTTGGATGAATCTGCCTCCTTCATCATCCGCTCAAACTGTTCACGCAAAGATTCACCCAAAGACAGAGTCTTATTTAAAATATCCGCGAGTTCACCAAAAAAAACGTGAAAATCATCATAGGAATAAAAGCGATAGAATTTTTGCGGACCTATAGGAAAATCTTTTTTGAACGCACCAGATTTTAACCATAAAGTGATTGAACCGGAAGAAAAATCTGCAGTTTGTAAAATTTGTCTGATTTTTGGAATAAATTGTTTACGGCTCCCAAATGCAAGCATTGCCGCAATAAAAGAAGCCGCTTCAGTATCGGGCACCTGATCAGGTTTGTACCAGCGTAAAATTTGCGAAGGGTCTTCGTTTGTAAAAGAAGCAACTTCGTATTTATCTGCAAGTGCCAGTAAACGTTTTTTTAGTTCTATTGGTACCGATTCCGCCAACATTTGTTCGGTCGGTGACGGCATCGGCAATTTTTTGGGATTATTTTTCATCAAACCATTTATCTACGTCTACGTCGTCCCACCAGTCATCTTTTTTAAAATCAGCATCTGTACTCTGAATAGATTTAGCTCCTTTTGCTTTTACAGATTTTGAAGCAAAAGCAGAAGATGGAAGATAACGCCCACAACCCATATAATGCTGTGTCCAATAACTTTTATCATCTATAGAAGAAACTATTACGCCAGTTTGATTTCCACCGCTCGCACTATGAATAAAAAGATGTTTATTGTGGAATTTTCCAGGACCAGTGTATTTTCCAAGATAGATTCCAACATGAGTTATTGCACTTGTAGAATAGGTTTCTGAAAAGAAAAGTAAATCGCCAGGTTCACGTTCAGCTTTAGATACTTTTGTAGAAGAATTGTACATTGTCTGAGCATTTCCGGTAAAATTAACTTTGATTGCCTTTCTGGAAGTAAAAGCTACAAGTCCACTGCAATCAATTCCTGGAGAAGGAGTTTTTCCGCCCCAAGAATACGGAGTTCCCATAAGTTCAAGAGCACTGTCTATAAGATCTTGACGCTGAGTTGAAATTGGTTTTGCAAAAGCTGAAACACTTAATCCTGCATATAAACTGAACAAAATAACTGTTTTAATTAGTTTTTTCATAAACACCTCTTTTTATTTTTTCTATAATTAATTTATACAAAAAAAAAGAAAAAACCGCAAATTTAAAATTAAAAAAAACAGGAAAATTTATTGTTTATATTTGTAAAAATGATATAAAATATGAATACGGGAGTTAAAAACATGAAAAAGATTAAAAAGTTTTTTAAATTCATTTTTACTGTTGCAGGAATCTTCTTAGCAATTATTATAGGAGTCGGAATAATCGGTGCTATTTTAGATGATGATTCGGACAGTTCAAGCGTTGCTTACAATGACGAAGATGATGATTACACTTATTACAATGGTCCAGAAGATGATGACAACGATGATTATTCATACAATCAGGGACAAAATCAGGGTCAAGGTCAAACTCAAAAAAACGGAACTTATTCATATTCTTATAGCAGCAGTTCAGAATCTACTTCTTGGTCAAATGATTGGGACTGGGATTGGGATTCCTTCTTATCTATGGTAACCAGCGACGACGACGACTATAATTATTATGATTACTATGATTATGATGACGATGGTTATTATGATTACGACTATAACTATAGCTACGATTATGATGATTATAGCGATTATTATGATGACTGGTACAACGATTATTACGAAGCTTACGATAACTACGCACGCTCTTACTACGATAATTATTCAGACTACTACGAATACGATTACGATACCGGCGATTATTACTACGACTTTGATGACGATGATTATTCTTACAGTAATTCTTACTACGATGATTTTGACATTTACAAACCAACAAACACTACAACAACATATACACCAACAATTCCAAATGTTCAGAATACATCACTTACAACAACTAATAACAGAACTACTACTCCAACTACAACAACTACTACTACAAACAACAGGACTACTACACCAACAACAACTACAACCACGAACACGCCAAGTACCACTACTACAAATAACAGAACCACTACAACGCCAGTTTCAACGACTACTTTAATAGATGAAGATGATGAATTTATGGCAAACTTTGGAAATTACGTGTTCAACTAAAAAAAGATTGTCCGGCTTGACCGGACAATCTCCATTTACGCAAACAATTCTGTTGTTTTGAGCCATTCCGCTACAGCAGTTGCATCCTTATCAAGTTCGCGGTCGTCTTCTACAAAAGCGCTCATCTTACGAACTTCGGCATGAACTTTCTTTGTAAATGGAGCAAAATCATCTTTTCCTGCCAAATCAACAGCCTGCATTGCAGCCAAAAGATGTGTTGCAAACTGAAGATAAACAAGTTCAATCTGCTCAGCCCACTTACGTGCCGAAATTGTTCCCATAGAAACTTTATCCTGATTTAATGCTTCGGTTGGAGCTGAAGTTAAAGAAACTGGGAAACAGTAAGTTGCAACTTCACCACGAATTGCAGAAATTGTAATCTGAGCTGCCTTAAAACCAAGACGCAAACCTGCACGCGGATGGTCTGCCGGTGTATAAGGAATTAAGTTTTCTGTAAGTCCGTTGAATTTTCCATCAATAATAACTTCTGCCTGTTTGTCGCTAAGGTCTGCAATATTTGCAAGAGCAGTACGCATGTAATCGCAAGCCGCACAAATGTGTCCGCCGTAGAAGTTTCCTGTGTTGTAAAGGCGTTCAGCTTCTATATCAACAAGAGGATTATCGTTTGCAGAGTTTAATTCTTCGGTAATAAGTTCGCGGGCAAAACGCAATGTGTCGCGGTAAACGCCTGTAATCTGTGGTGCACATCGGATTGAATAGCGGTCCTGAATCTTATTTGTCTGAGCAACAAAGCCTTTTCCATCCATTTTTTCAATCTGATTTTTAAGGAAGTCTTCGTAACGCCAAACACGTTTTGAATCTTTAATAATGTCGTAAACATAAGCAGCCGATTCGCTCTGTCCACGGTGATTTTTAATTTCGCTAACTTTTGCAACAAATGGAGTGTCTTTTCCGCGTGTGATTTCCGAAGTTACAGCAGTAAGGAAGTCTGAAATTTTTGCAAGGCGTTCTGCCTTTTTCCATGCGAGTGAAGCAACGGCAGTCATTACAGAAGTTCCGTTCATGATTGCAAGACCTTCTTTTGCTTCGATTGGAAGTGGAGTAATTCCTTCTGCCTTAAAAGCTTCCATTGTTGGAACAATCTTATCTTTATAATATACTTCGCGCTGGCCCATAATTACTGCGGCAACATACGAAAGCGGAGTTAAATCACCAGAAGCACCAACAGAACCAAGCTGCGGAATTACAGGAATAATATCTTTATTCAGCAACGTAACCATCATTTTTGCAAGCTGCGGACGAATTGCAGAATGGCCGCCTTTTACGTTTCCGTTTAATCTTGCAAGAACAACGGCACGACCAGTTTCGTGGTCAAATTTTGGTCCAAGTCCAATTCCGTGGTAAGTACAAATTACTCGCTGAAGTTCGCCTGCTTTATCAACACTAATCTGATTATGGCAAGAATCACCAAAATCTGTTGTTACGCCATAAGTTGGAACACCGGTTGCAATATAATCTTCCAAAAATTTGCGGCTTTTTTCCAAAGTTTCCCAAAAAGCTTTATCTTCCGGCAAAGCAACTTCTTCCTGACGCAAAGCAACATCGCAAACGTCTTCAATTGTCAAATCATTTCCACTGATTGTTTTCATTCTAGAACCTTCTATAATTTTTTTACATTTTTATTAAGTAAATTCACCTATAATTATAATACGAATCTTTAAAAGCAACAATCCTAGTATATTTGTTACTCAGGGCAAACACATTATATAATGCGTTTGCCCTGCCTAGCTACTACACTTTCAAAATAGATTCTGCTAAAATTATAATCAGGTAGAAAAAAATGGCAGATAATTCAAATCACGAAAAAAACTCGGAGCAAAATCAAATTTACAGTTCGGAACTTTTGGAAGAAGCACGCAATTTCTTTTCGCAGGACAAATACGCTTCTAAGGCAACAGGAATTCAACTAGAACAGATTGGCGAACATTACGCACAATGCTCGCTCGAAATTCAGGATATTCACAAAAATGCTTATGGCGGAGTTATGGGCGGCGTAATTTTTACACTTGCCGACTTTACATTTGCAGTTTCATCAAATTTCAGGCAGCCGCTCACAGTTTCGGTTACGGCTCAGGTTAATTTTATTGGAATGGCAAAAGGCAAAAAACTAATTTCGCAGTCAAAACTTATAAAAGATGGACGTACAACCTGCCTTTACCAGATTGACATAAACGATGAGCTTGGTACAAAAGTTGCGTTCGTCACAATCAGCGGAATGAAGCTTTCTCAATAATATAAATTTGCAAATTTCTTCATTTTAAACTACCAAAATTTGAAATTGTGATTTATAATGTGTAGTGTCGTATTTTATAGTGTCATTGGTACATAAATGAAAAAGATAGGTGTAATAGTTACAACTTTCAACATTGAATACAGCATTGAATTTCTTAACGGCATCTTTGATTTTTTTACAAACAAAGATGTTGCTACTGTAATCTGTCAGACACGACTTCCTCACAGTACTACCAGTGCATACGATTACCAGTATTGGAGCAGTACAGATTTATTATCTTCCAATGAAATTGACGGTTACATTGTTGAATCCGGCGTTTATTGTGCTGGAATTACACAGGAAGTTCTTGAATCTGAACTTGCAAAATTTTCACCGCGACCAATTATTTCTTCTGCAATTCCACTAAATCTTCCAAACAGTTACACAATTCTTACCGATTCTAAAAAAACTTACCTTGATATTGTTTCTCACTTAAAAAATGTTCACGGATGCAAAAATATTGCTTTTATGTCGGCAAACGGCACTCAATCTGTAGAAGCAATTGACCGCTACGAAGCTTTTAAAGAAGCAATGGCAGCCAATAACCTGGAATTTTCTGATGAAATGCTTTTTGACGGAAATTTTACAGATTTTCAGGCAGAATGGGCTTTAAAAGAAGTTATAAAAACCAAAAAGGATGTTAAATTTGATGCAATTGTTTGTGCAAACGACATGATGGCCATTGGTTGTATAAAGTTTTTGCAGGAGTTGGGACTTTCGATTCCAGATGACGTTAAAATTATTGGTTTTGATGACGCTCATTTTGCAAATTATTCAAATCCAAGACTTTCTACAATCAATCAGAATATCTACAACCAGGGTTATGAATGTGCAAAAGCTGCTTATGAAGTTGTAAACGGAAAACAACTTGAAAAAACAATTTACGCAGATTTGCATTTAAAATTTCGTCAGTCCTGCGGTTGTATTCCACTTACAAATTCAGAACAGATTCATAAAACAAAAAGTGGAAAAATTCAGAACGATAATATGTTAAAAATTACAAGATTGAATCAGTACATGAGCGATCTTGCCGAAAAAAACAATATAATCACTCTTCTGGATATTCTGAAAACTTCAAATACCTTACGTCAATTCTATTACAACTTAAAGCACGTAGTTCACGTCTGTTCAATGGATGATATGCAAATAAACCTTTGGCCAATTCCTATTTATCTTGATTCTGAAGAAGATTTTTTAATGCCAAATAACATGGAACTTACAATGTACTACGATGACGACGTTAAAATAGAAGAATTTACACCTGGAATTAAGTACAATCCGCACGATATTATTTTTTCTTCACCAGTTTCAAAAGAAAAACCTGGAATTTATATTGCTCAACCAATTTTTTCGGGAGAAACAAAATACGGTTATTTAATCTGCCGTGTAAAACAAAGTAAATTCCCTGATTACAATATTTATTTAAAAATCATCATCAATTCAATTTCTGCTGCTACTGAATATACTACAAAACTTTTAGAAACCGAACGCCTTACCGACAAATACACGGAACTTCAGCAAAACAACTCAGTTCTTTCAATTCAGTCAAAAACTGATGAACTTACCGGAACTTTGAATCGTCGAGGCTTTTACGAATTTGGCCAGAGAACTTTGGATATTGTTCAGGAAATGGAACACGCCGGAATTATCTTCTATATAGATATGGATAATCTTAAAATTATCAACGATACTTATGGTCACGAAGCCGGTGACGAAGCAATTAGACTTACTGCCAAAATTTTAAAAGATGTTTTCCG
>JAILCM010000068.1 GCA_024680155.1 Treponema sp. | reverse complement strand
CCTAACAAGATGGCAGTTGAAGATGCAGGCTCTCCAGTCTGGATTGTTACCTGTGCGGTAGACGTCCAGAAAGATTGTCTTTATGTGGATGTAAAAGGATATGGAGATAGGGGCGTTACCTGGACGCTGGATGCCTTTAGAATTGACGGACCTACTGAAGACTTTTACGGGGTTTGGGATAAGCTTGCTGACTTTATTGAAAAGACTACTTACCAGGGAGATGACGGCAAAGCTTATAAGATTGCAATTACTCTTGTGGACTCAGGACATTACACGGACTGGGTTTATGCTTTTTGTGCTCGCTTTTCTGCGGGCGTTTATGCTTGCAAGGGTACGGACTGGATTAAAAATGGTGAGACTTACCAATTATTCAACAGAAAGACACTGGATGCAATCGGCTTAAGTTTGGCTTATCACGTTAATACTGGAAAGCTTAAAGACAGAATTTCGCGTGCCATGAATATGCTGAACTGGGATGAAGGAACAAAGCAGCCAGACTGGTATCCTAACTTTCCTGATGACTTCCATGACGATTACTTCAGGATGTTTGAAGCCGAAGAGAAAGTGGAAGAGTATGACAGAAAAACGAATAAGTATATTCGTACTGTATGGCGGGCAAAACCTGGTATGCCTAATCACTTTTTTGATACTTATGACTATAACCTGGCAGCGCTGGAGATTTTTGCGGATGATATTTGCCGGCATGAATTGCGGCTTAATATGCTGGACTGGGGCGCATTCTGGCAGTATGCGGCTTATGGTATGTTCTGCATAAAGTGAGGTAGACTTAATATGTTTCTGAAGGTTCTTGGTTTAGTATTATGTGTTATTACCTGTTTAATTATGCTTTTTTTTGCCGTGATGGCTTTTATTATTGCACATGAGGAAAAGTTACTGAGGTATTCAGACGGGGAAGATGTAGAAAGTGGAGAAAGAGAAAAAAGAAGCTGATTTTGAAAAAGCTTGTGAAGAATTTAACGCCGCTTTTGATAAGGAAATTTCCCTGCATGATTTTCCGATTTTAGAGCCGTCTTTTATGGACGACGATTATTACAGAATTGACACCTGTAATAATACAAAGGTGAAGCAAAGTTGAAAAAGCGCTTTATCTATGATAATATGAAATAAGAGATTGTTATTCGTGTTACTTATGACAGTCTCCTTGTGATTAAGGTGGCCTGCGTTGCGGGTCGCCTTTTTTTTGTCAAAATAATTCTGCTATTGATAATTTTTCAGGGGTAAGATTGTCATTTTATTGACAATTATTTATCCAGCTTGTTCATCTGAGAATTGAAGATTGCTTGTGCATCCTGGGCGGGTTTTTCTGCGGCGGGTTGGAGCCATGGGGCGGCTGCGGTGACGGTGGATGTGAGGCCTCTGAAATAAATCATTTCAAGTTCAAATTTGATGTTGTCGCCGGTCTTTTTGAAGGATGTGACACGGTAGATGTTTTTGCCATATTTCAAATATCTTCCTGATTCATAGGCGGTTTTTGCTGCTGATACAAGAGCGGATTTTCCGGTGCCGGAATGTTCAGGATTATATTTGATGATGCGGCGGTTTATGCGAGAGCGATACATTGAACGCTGGACCGGATTTTTAGAAGAGCCAGCGCGGGCCGTGTCAGTTGGAATTGAAAGCTGGCCGCCGTTATTTGCAGTGTGGAGGCCTCCTTCTTCCTGACGAGCCATGTATGATGCTTTTTCTTTTGCGCCTACATGAGATTCTATCTGATCAAAGCTTTGAGGATTTTCTACCTGGCAGCGGTCGTAACCGATTTGTCTTGTTGTGAAGGTGTTACGAAGGGTAAAGTTATTCTGGATGTTTTCGATTGCGTTTTTACGGGTGAGAGCTGCCTGCATATTTACGGTATTAACAGCAGCTTTCATCATGGTGTTTTTCATATCTTGGGTAAGAAGATCTATTTTTGACGGGTCGTCGATGACCATTTTGTAACCGGAAAACATTATTTTGCCTCCTTCTTTTCTCTGGGCTCTGCCTTGCTGCAAGCAAAGGCTGTTATTTTTCTGACGGTTGGAAAGTTGTTCCAGCCAGGTTTTGCTTTATAGACCGGATTCTGGCAATAAATCAACAGGCCTAATTCATCAACTTCAACTTTGGCATATTTACAGTCGCTACAAAATTCCGGCTTTTCCATGTGAAATATTGTTGTGCGGGGAATGATAAAAAAACTATTAACTAGTTAATAGTTTTAGGCGGTTTTTGCGCTCATAATTGAACGTATGATAATCGACGAAAATAGCGGCGTTGTTGGCGAAAGTTCCAGTAAGTTCTGGAAAGACGAGCTGACAAATGCAAAGATTCTTCTTGTTGCAGTTGAAAAGGCAATCAATACTTTTTGCTCTAACGGAACTATCCAGAGTTACACAATTGACACTGGACAGGATAAACAGGTGGTTACAAGAGCTGATTTAAGTTCATTGTATCAGCAGAGAGACAGGCTTTTGGCTCAGATTGCGAGCCTGGAAGCTAGACTTGGGGTTGGCGGTCCTCGCTGTCCTCAGATTTGTCCGGGGTTCTAGTATGGGATTTTTAGGTTTTAAGAGCAGAAAAGACAAAGAGATTGAAGCGCTTGTTGCTAAGAATAAATACCAGGCGCAAATGATTGACGCAATTAAGCAGACTTGGACCGGGGAGAAATTTCCCGGCAGTTTTGGTTTAACTAAGATTTTAGAGCAGATTGATTACTGGACTTTGCGAAAAAGAAGCTTGCAACTTTTTACAGAAAACCCTTATGCAAAGGGTATTATCCGCCGCATTTTACGCAATGAAATTCATACTGGTTTGACTGCTTCTGCTAATCCGCTTGGTTCGATTTTGTGGCCTGATATGGACGATATGAAACAGGCTGAAATGTCGGTTAAATACGGCGATTTAATGAGTCAGCAGTTTGAGCTTTATGCAAATAACTACGAGCTTTTTGATTATAAGAAACAGTTGACTTTTGGAGAGTTTCAGGAACTTGTAAGACGTGAAGCTATTTTGTGCGGTGATGGTGTAATTATCAGCCGTGTGAACAGATATACAGGGCTTCCTGCCTGGGATTGGATTAACGGAAATAACATCAGGACTCCTGGAGATTATAAGGTTGCCAGCGGGCACAAAATTATTAATGGTGTTGAAATTGATGAATATGGTCGGCACGTTGCTTATTATATTCAAAAAGTTGTAGGCGATGACATTAAGTTTGAAAGGGTGCCGGTAAAGGGTGAAAAATCCGGCAGACAGATAAGCTGGATGGTTTACGGTTCTGAAAAGAAAGCTGACGATGTGCGCGGTGAGCCGCTTTTAGCTTGCGTGCTTGGAATGCTTAAGGATATTGACCGTTACAAGGATGCAGAAGTAAGAGCTGCGGTTATTAACGCTTTGATTGCTTTTACTGTTCAAAGAGACGACAGTTCGCCTATTGGTTCGCGTCCTACTGCCGGTTTA
Organism: Treponema sp.; assembly: GCA_024680155.1. GTDB lineage: Bacteria > Spirochaetota > Spirochaetia > Treponematales > Treponemataceae > Treponema_D. The sequence continues at coordinate 4,033 of JAILCM010000068.1, read as the reverse complement.
CAGCGTCCTATGCACGAAGTAGGACCAATTGCAGCTGAAGACAAAACAGGACATCAGCCTATTCAGCTGATGCAGCCTGGAACTGTTTTTGACGATCTTGCTCCTGGCGAGAAGGTTGTAAGTTATCAGACTAACAGGCCGAATGTGAACTATGCTGCTTTTGAGGGCGCTATTCTGGATGCGATCTGCTGGAGTCTTGAAGTGCCTCCTGAGATTGTGAAGCTTAAGTTTACTTCCAGCTATTCTGCGAGCCGTCAGGCAAATAACGAATTTGAAGTTTATTTGAAATATCGCAATTTCAAAAATGCTAAGGATTTCTGTCAGATTATTTATGAAGAGTTTATTATTCAGTCTGTTTTGAATAATCAGATGGAGCTCCCTGGTTTTGTTCTGGCTTGTTTTGATTCTTCTAAGTGGAGAATTAAAGCTGCATGGCTTAGTTGTGCTTGGAGTGGTTTAAGCCGTCCTTCTGTTGAAAGAACTAAGGATGTGAAGGCTGCAAACGATGCTTTGGATAATGGTCTTACAACTTTTGATGATGAATGCAGACGTTTAAGCGGCAAGTCATTCAGACAGACTATTCAGATTTTGAAGAAAGAAATTGATTATGCTCACCAGATGGGCTTTAATCCTCATATTCTTGAAGACAATAACGGTAAGAATGCTTACCCGGATGCAGAGAGTGAAGAATTGGACGGTGAGGTTCCAGGAAAAGGAACTGAAGACGATTCTGACAATGAAGATTAAGGAGGTACATTATGGCAGAAGGTATGACCAATAAAGAATTGATGCTGGAGATGTTTGCAATGCAGAAAGATTCAGCTGTGAAAATGCAGAAAATGAATGACAAAATTGAGCAACTAGAGGAAAAAATGGAGTCTCACGAGAAGGCCATGCAGGTTATTATAAACCTTCCTGGCAAACTTGAAGCCATTAATGACTCTATCCAGGAATTAAAAAAAAATAGCGAAGAAAAAGACAAAGATCACGAAGATAGAATTCAGAAGCTTGAACAAAAACCGGCAAAGGCAGCGCTTTCTGTATGGCAGAAGCTTTTTGAAATTGGGCTTGGTATTGCGGGAACTATGTTTTTTGGCTGGCTTTTCAGTCTTTTAATGAAATAAATGGGAGTGTGAAAAATGGCGGAAAAAGAAGTGGAAAAAGTTGAAAGTGAAGGAAACTCTAAGCTGCAATCAAGAAAGTTTGTTGTGTGGCTTGTATGGTGCATTATTGCGATTGTAAATCTTGTGATTGATGCAATCGTAATTATTATTACTAAAAATGTAACTGCTGAAATGGTTAGCCTGACTGAAAAGGTTTTAGGCTGGTTCTTTGCAATTTCTATGATGTACCTTGGAATGAACGTGAGTCAAAAGGTTGGGTTTGCTTTAAGCGATGCTTTAAGCGCTAAGTGCGAAAAAGAAGAGGTTTGCGATGACAAGTAAGGTTTTAATTGTTTTAGCTGTGCTTGTTCTTCTTTCAGGCGGTGCGGCTTTTATTTTTTTTAAGCTTTGGAGAAAGAAAGCTGAAGCTTACAGACTGGAACATGAAAGAGCTGAGAGATTACGTTACCAGGTAGAGCTTGCTCAGAATGAGGCAAAAATCAGAAAAGAGGTGTTTCAAAATGCAGAAGAAGAAAAACATAAGACTGATGGGCTTAGCGGCCGTGATAAGTTTAATGCTATCACTAACAGCCTGCGTGACGACTAAAACTGAATATGTAACGCCGGAAATTGTGTGGCCGGTTTTTCCAAAGCCATCTGACGAAGATGCAGTTTACAACGATAAAACCAGAAAGGTTGAGATGTCGCTGGAATATTATGACAAGCTTAAGGATTTTAAGATTGATTACAAGGCGACAAAAGAAGCTTATGAACTTACAAAAAAACTGTATGAGGGTGAAAAATGAGGATTGACGAGTTTATTTCCAAGAACATTGGCAAGAAAGTTGATTACGACGGAGCTTTTGGCGCTCAGTGTGTTGATTTATTCCGGCAGTATGCTAAGGATGTGTGGGGAATTCCGGTTCACCTGGGAGCGGTTGAAGGTGCAAAGGATTTGTATGAAAAATATTCTACACTTCCAAATGAGGTGAAGTATCTTGAAAGACTTGGACGCGGACCAGTTACCGGGGATGTAGTTGTATGGGGTGAAACAAAAACTAATAAATATGGCCATGTTGCTATTGTTGTTGGAAATATGCCTGGAAGAGATCTACTTGTTTTTGAACAAAACGGTTTTGCACAGGACGGAGCAAAACTCACTATAAGAACAATTGATAATCTACTTGGTTATTTGAGGCTTAGAGCATGAGTGATTTGATTGATAAAAAACTTGAAGAAGATATGCACTCTGGCAAAGGTGTGAAAGCTGATGCCGGTAAACCTGATTACAGTTTGCTGGAATTGAAAAATCTTGAAGGTATGGTCCAGGTACTTACTTTTGGCGCTGAAAAATACAGTAGAGATAACTGGAAGAAGGTGCCGGATGGTAAAAACCGTTATTTTGCAGCTTTGCAAAGACATCTTGCTGCATGGCAGAATGGAGAAAAAAAAGATCCAGAGAGTGGAATGAGTCATTTGGACCATGCTCTTTGTAATTTGTATTTTTTACGTTTCTTTGATAGATAAGTGGACAAAACGGCATTTGTAGGTGTACAATGTGTACAGGAGTTAAAAACGATGCCGGAAGTGAAAAAGGTTGATGCCGAAAAAGCTGAAGCGAGAGCTGAGGCACTGGATGACTTAAGAATGTATGGGGATTTGCTTTATTCAGGTATAAATGCGAATGATATACTTGATCCAAAGACACTTACCCATCTAGGGTCTAAGCTTATTCAAATTGCTGAAATTCTTAGTGATGAATGAGCGCGAGGGGAAAGAGCACTACTTATAAAAGTAGTGCTCTTTTTTTATATTTTTTTGCATTTTTTTTGAATGAGTTAATAGTTTTTAGACATAGAACAGTGGAAAATTACAATTATGAAAACGATTGTAATGGATAAGCAGATTGGTGCCAGCTGGTGGGAAGATGGTATTACTGCTGATTTTATCCGCGATGAGTTAAACAGTTTCAACGAAGACGACAACAAGTTGCAGCTGTCTATTGACAGCCCAGGCGGTTCTGTCTGGGAATGTATTTCAATTTTCAACATTATTCGTGAATTCATGCGTGAACATCCTGAAGTAGAAGTTACAACTTATATTCAGGGAATGGCTGCCAGTGCTGCATCTGTAATTGCACTTGCCGCTAAGTGCGAAAATCCGAAAAGCAAAATTATTGTTGAGGATAATTCTGTTTATATGATTCACAATGCCTGGTCGATTGTTCAGGGTGATCATAACGAAATGGACAAGCAGAGTGATCTACTTAAGAAAATGGATGCTGTTATGGCACGTTCTTACTGTCAGGTAACAGGAAAGAGCGAGAAAGAAATTAAAGCCATGATGGACAAAGAGTCTTTCCTTTTTGGCGCTGAGATTGTTGAAAACGGCTTTGCTGATGAAGTTGTAGTGACAAAAGCTGAAAAGTCAGAAAGCTCTAAACAAGCTCTTTTTGCTGAAGTCAAAATGAGTGTTGAAAAGACTATGCACGAGTTGAAGAAAGATGCTGAAAAGAAAAGCTTTGACCGTTGTGTAGCTATGTTTGGGAAAACGGAGCCAGAAGCTCCTGTTAATAAACCTGCCGTTGAGGCAAATAATAAAAAGGAGGAGCTTCCTATGACTTTGGAAGAACTCAAAGCAAAAGAGCCAGCTCTTTATGCTGAAGTTTTGAACGCCGGAATTGAAGAAGGCGTAAACAAAGAACGTTCAAGAGTTTCTGCTCATCTTAAGATGGCTGAAGCTGCTGGATGTATGGATGTTGCTGCCGGATTTATCCGCGACGGTTCTGCTGTTGCTGATGATAACGTACAGGCAACATATTTTGAAAAGCGCGTTGCTAACGCTCAGAACATTGCAAGAAAAGAGGACAATCCTGAAGCGATTGTAACTCCTGAAGCAAAGACTGATGAAAAAGAAGCTGCTATGATGGC
>JAILCM010000034.1 GCA_024680155.1 Treponema sp. | reverse complement strand
TCATGTTTTTGCGGCTGAGTTTAAGCTGTTCTGCGTCTGGAAGGCGTTCAATTACACGTTTACCGTTTTCAAGACGTTTTTTCAAAAGAGGCTCAATTTTTGCGGCTGTAAAGGCAAACTGGCGGTAATCAACCATTGTGTGGTAGTAGCGGTATTCTTTTCCTGGTTCCAAAACTTCATCTTCAGTTGCAAGAATATCTGCACCTGCCATTCCGTTTTCATCATAAAGACGGAATACATTTTTAATGCCAGGGTTTGTATTTTTTGCAGGATTATCAGAGAATTTCATTGCAGGAAGCATTTTTCCTGTTGCTTTGTCGTTTCTTGCGGCAAGCTTGTAAACACCAGTAAAAGAAGATTCATTTCCTCCAGTTACCATGTGAGTTCCAACACCCCAGCTGTTAATTGGAGCGTTTCCTGCAACAAGCGTTGTAATAATTTCTTCTGTAAGTTCATTTGAAACACTGATTTTTGCCTGTGGGAAGCCTGCTTTATCAAGTTCCTTACGAACTTCTCTTGTAAGGTAAGAAATATCACCAGAATCAAGGCGTACACCAAAATTATAGCCCTTTTCTACAAGTTCACGACCTGCGATAATTGCATTTTTAATTCCTGAACGCAAAGTATCATAAGTATCAATAAGGAAAACTGAATTTTCAGGATAAATCTTTGCATATTCGCGGAAGGCTTCAAGTTCAGAAGAGTGAGACATAATCCATGAATGAGCCATTGTTCCCATAACTGGAATGCCAAATTCTTTTCCTGCCAGAGTATTTGAAGTTCCAGCAGCTCCACCAATATAAGCGGCTCTTGTTGCGCTCATTGCTCCATCCGGTCCCTGAGCTCGTCTTAAACCAAATTCCATGATTGGAGCCTTTTTAGAAGCAAGCCAGATTCTTGCAGTTTTAGTTGCAATCAAACTCTGGAAGTTTACGTGATTCAAAACAAGTCCTTCCAAAATCTGAGCTTCAATTAAATTTGCGTGAATGCGAACAAGCGGTTCCTGTGGGAAAATTACAGTTCCTTCATCCATTGTGTAAAGGTCACCTGTAAAGCGGAAATCCTTCAGGTAATCCAAGAATCCCTGTTCAAAAATTTTCTGCTCTTTTAAATAAGCAATATCATCATCACTAAAATGGAAATTTGTAAGAACATCCAAAAGAGTTTCGTTTCCAGCTAAAACTGAAAATCCGCCGTTGAATGGATTTCGTCTGAAAAACATGTCAAAAACAACCTTCTGATTCATGTTTTCTTTCCAATAGCCCTGTGCCATTGTAAGTTCGTAAAAATCTGTAAAAAGTGCGCTGGTAATCTGGTTTTCGTTCATTTTATTCCTCATTATAAAAATTGTTCTTTTGAACCGTTTTTTTCTATTAATATTATTTTAATGTGGCCGCTTGTGATGCTTGTAAGTAAATCTTGCAACTGTGTAGCGACCTACAATTCTACTCAAAAATGCATTAAATTTCCATTTTGGATGCCATAAAGTAATTTTTTTGCCCTTAAAAGCTTTTTTTAAGCAATGTGCAATAACTTTTACTGGATCATGACCGCCTTTTACTTCCTTTCTGACGCCATTACTTGCAACATTTGCAAATTCGGTACTTACAGAGCCCGGACATAAGGCACAAACTTTTATTCCTTTATCTTTTAATTCTGCCGCAAGAGCTACGCTAAAACTTAAAACATAGGCTTTTGTTGCTGCATAAACTGCAAAGTTTCCAAGAGGCATAAAAGCCGCAAGACTCGCCGTATTTATGATGATAGAACCTTCTGTAAGATAGGGCAGTGCAACTCCACAAATGCCAGTCAAAGCAGTGCAGTTCAAATCTACCATCTCCATTTCGCGTTCAAATGAAGTTTCTTCAAAAGGTCCGTAAGTTCCAAAGCCTGCATTATTTACAAGAAGCCCAATCTGCATTTTTGTTTCGTTTTTTAAAAGTTCAAGTTCAAGAAAAGATTTAAAACGCATAACGCCATCTTTTCCGCTAATATCCATGCAAACTGGTTTTATAGGATTAAAATAACTTTCCGAGTGGATTTCCTGTGCCAATTGCTCCAGTTTATCCTGACGGCGTGCAATACACCAAATTTCGTCATATTTTTTAAGAGCCGCAATCTGTCTTGCAAATTCAGCTCCCATTCCAGAGCTTGCCCCTGTAATAATGGCAATATTTTTCATACATTGGCAATTGTACTATTTTCCGCCGTTTTTGTATATGGATATAAAGATAGATAACTTTTATGAATCGCGAAAATCTGATATAATGAATAAATGAAAAAAAATATAATCATTGCTGGACTGGCGGCCTTTTTTGCAGCTTGCCTTATATTTTCATCCTGTACATCCGAATCAGAAAAAAAACAGACAGCGCAGGAAATTCTTTTACATCAAAGCGCAACTCAGATTAACGAATATCTTAAAATTTTAAACCAAAAACAGGAAGACGCAATAACCGAATTTATTAATGGCATGAGCCTGGAACAAAAAATCGGGCAGCTTTTTATAGAAAATCTTCAGGGGAATGAACAGTTTAAGACTTTTGAAGAATCTCGTGATATTTCCAAAAATGATGATTCAACTCCACTAGTTGCGGGCGGTTATCTTTTCTTTTCTGCAAATCTTGCTCCTTCTGCTGATGACGTAATGAATTTTACCGATTCAATTTTTGCCTTTTGTAAAAAAAATAATATTATTCCGCCTTTTCTTGCAATTGATCAGGAAGGTGGATTTGTAAACCGTTTACGTGGAATTTCTGGTCCGCTTCCGTCTTGCCAGCGCGTTAGTGAATGTCTTAATTTGGAACAGGCTGCTGAACTTTATGAGCTTCAGGCGAAACAGATGGAACTTTTGGGATTTAATATGAATCTTGCTCCGGTTGCCGAAGTTTGTACAAGTGAAAACAGCATTTTTTTGAATGGGCGCAGTTTTGGTGATGCAAATCAAGTTAAAGAATATGGGAAAAGTTGTCTAAATGCATATCAGAATAATCATATAAGTACAGTGTTAAAACATTTTCCGGGAAATACAAATACCGACCCTCATACCGGGCTTCCAGAAATTCAATTAAGAAAAGATGAATTGCAAAAATCGCTTGAACCATTTTATTATCTTATTGAAGCTAATCCACACGGAATTTTAATGTCGCATGCAAGAACTTCCGCTTATAATCCTGAACTTCCATCCTGTCTTTCTGATTTTTGGGTTACAAAAGTTTTACGTGAGCAGTGTGGTTACAAAGGTCTTATTTTTTCTGATGATATTTTTATGGCCGCGCTTGCAAAAAATGGTTATTCGCCTGAAAAAGCTGTTGTTATGGCAATTCAAGCTGGAATTGATTGTATTATGACTTCTGAAAAACGAATTGCAAAACCTGCCGCATATCTTTATAAAGAAGCAGTTGCAAATCATGACTTTGAAGAAAAAATTAATCAGGCAGTGCGTCATGTTGTTTTGTATAAAATGGATCTTGGTTTTCTTGAATATCATTATGATTTTGGTGATGAAGGGGAGCGTGTGTCTCTTGAAATTGCCGCTAGACCTGTTAATTCGCCAGCAAAACTTCCAATGAATGAACGAGTGGAAGCTTTTGAAGAATTACGGCAGAAAAACGTTCAGTTTTATATGGAACATTTTTTTTAAGCTTGTTGTTTGCATGATTTGTGTGATTTGTGTGTTTTGATGGAGACGATTTGATGAAACAAAATCAGAAAAAAGAAAGTCTTTTTGGTGCAGAAGGATTTGAATCTTATTACAATTCTCTTTTTGGTGAACGCTGGCAGAGTCTAAAAAAGGCATTTTTTGAAGGAAATCAAAGTGCTGAATATTTTGTTCCGGGAAGCCAGAAACCTTATTTTCTTGATTCAGCAAGCATTCTGGCGGCGTTAAATCTTCCGTTAAAAGGTGCTGAAAATATTCTTGATATGTGTGCCGCTCCTGGTGGAAAAACTTTGGTTTTAGCTTCGCGCATGGATGAAGATGCTAAACTTTCTGCAAATGAACGTTCCTCCGACCGCAAGCACCGTCTTGATACCGTTGTAAATGAATGTTTGCCGCCACAAATTTCGGAACGGATTTTAACTTCCTGCAGTGATGGCGCAACTTGGTGTAAACGTCAGTCTGAATGTTTTGACCGCATTCTTCTTGATTCACCTTGTTCTTCCGAGCGTCACGTAATTGCAGACCCAAAATATTTAAATACATGGTCGCCTTCTCGAATAAAAACCGTAACAATGGAACAGTGGGCACTTTTATCCTGTGCGTACCGGCTTTTAGCTCCAGAAGGAATTCTTTTGTATTCAACTTGCGCACTTTGTCCTCAGGAAAATGACGAAATGATTGAACGTCTTTATAAAAAATATAACCGAGATGGAAATGCCTTTTCTTTACTTGAACCTTGTGCCAATCTTGAAGAAATTGAAGCATTTACAAAAATTACGCTTCCGTCATACGAAAAAACAAAATACGGTTATCAGATTTTACCTGATGTTCAAGGTGGCGCAGGACCAATATATTTTTCTATAATACAAAAACATTTATCAGTTTAGTTTTGATAAAGTTCTTGATAAGTATTGATTTTTTCGTAAATTTTCCGATAATAACATATGACTATGGCAAAGAAAATTCAACAGGAAGATAAGTTACAACAGATTATAGAAATTGAACGTCAGCTTGGAGAAATTCAGGACGTTGATGTTCTTCTTGAACGCATTCTTACAGAAACAAGACGTATTGTAAATGCAGATGCTGGTTCAATTTACGTTGTAGAAGGTACACGTTTACGAATTAAGTATGGCCAGAATGATACTCAACTTAAAGAACTTGCTCCCGGCGAAAAACTTCCATATTTAAGTTTCAGTTTTGCAATTGATGAACGCTCGATTTGTGGATATGTTGCATATTCTGGAATGCCGCTTAATATTAAAGATGCGTATAAAATTTCAGAAGACAAGCCGTATAAATTCAACAAAAATACAGATTTAACTACAAACTACCGCACAAAATCCATTTTTACAATTCCTTTAAAAATGGCAAATGGAAATCTTCTTGGCGTTCTTCAAATTATTAATGCCAAAAACGAAGACGGTACAGTTATTTCTTTTTCTGATGAAGCAGAACTTCTTATTACACATTTTGCTTCAAGTGCAGTTCAGGCTCTTCAGCACGCTTATCTTACAAGTAATATGGTTAAGCGAATGCTCAAAATGGCTGAATTCCGCGACCCTAAAGAAACTTACCCTCATGTTGAACGAGTTTCTTCTTATTCTCTTGAAATTTACGATCGCTGGGCATTTAATCACAATGTTCCTATGGAAGAAATGCACCGTTACCGCGATACTCTAAAAATTGCTTCTAAATTCCATGATGTTGGAAAAGTTGGAATTTCTGATGTTATTCTTAAAAAGGCTTTCCCTCGTTTTACCGAAGAAGAACGCAATATAATGAAAGGTCACACTTGTATTGGTGCTCAGCTTTTTGATCCGCCGGAGTCTTTTTTGGATGAAATGTCACAGGATATTGCACTTCATCATCATGACCGCTGGGATGGTGGAGAAACCGGTTATCCTGGAAAAATTGATTTAAAATCATTTTCGGTAAAAGATGGAGTTGTTCCAAAAGCTGCTCCTTTAGCTGGAAAAGAAATTCCTCTTGCTGCTCGTATTGTTTCTGTTGCTGATGTTTTTGATGCTTTAAGCCATAAACGCTGCTACAAAGAAGCATGGACAATTGACGACGCTTTTGCAGAAATTCAAGATAATGCCGGAACTCAATTTGACCCGGAAGTTGTTCTAGCCTTTATGCAGGTTCGCGATAGAATTTGTTCTATTCAAATGGCATACCCAGATGATGAATAGATGATTATCTGATGAGGACAAGTTCTGTAATTTGTTTCTTTCATCGATTTTATGAGTCCGGTTATAAACGCCGGGCTTTATTTTTTTAACAGCTGATGAATGGTTTTGTCGAAACAATTTGCAAAAAGGGCAAACTTTTTTTTGTCGTAACCTTCGCTGTAATGTTTTACAAGCCCGATTTCTGCAAGTGCAAAAGAATAATTTCGTTCCGAAAGTAAACCTTTTATGTTCATTTCTGTAAATAGAGTTCCGCGATCGTTTATTACAGTAATTCTTTTAGAAACAAGCTTATCAGCAAAAACAATATCTCGGGTTATTACAAGGTCGTTTTGATTTGCGTGTTCAAGAATATAATTGTCGGCAGCATCTTTTTCATCAGGGCAGATAATCATTTCAAAATCGGGAAAACTGCACGATATTTCTTTATTTGCAACAAAAGTGATTGGTATGCCAAGCCGCTTTGCCATTTTTACAGAATGATTTCTTACAAGAGTAGGGCAGGAATCGGCATCTATCCAGATATGAACTTGAGCCACTTAAAGTACCTTGTCTATTTTTGCAATCATTTCAAGAGTTTTTCGTTCAAGTTCAGCTTTGTCAAAATCGTTGTCGGCAGGAACGTAAGTACCGTTTTCAAGTGCAACTTTGTTCTGCTTTTCTTTGTAAAGTTCATCGCAGAGCATTATTCCCGAAAGTATTGCAATTTGTGTTGGATTTTTGATTGTATCTATTTTTTGAACATCTTCAATTATGCGTTTGTAATAGCCGTATAATTTTTCAAGATATTCGGAATCTTCTGTGGCTTGTATTGTGAAATTTGTATTTAAAAGGTCTATTCTAAGCTGTCCCATTAGAAAATATCAAATCCCGGATTCTGTTCGTCATCCTGCATTTCGTCAGCATTTTCTGCAAAATCATCTTCTGCTTCCTGCTGATTATAACCAAAAGCTGGCTGCATTGAATCAAAATTAGGCTTATTAAGATTATCCTGTGCAAAAAGTGAATTCTGTTCCTGTTCTGTTGACTGTGTATCTTGCTGAACTTCTACAGTTTCCTGAATTGGCTGAACAGTCTGTTCATTTTGGAATTGCTGAATATTCTGTGCCGGCTGATTATTTTGAACCTGTTGAATCTGTTCTGCGGTGTATGTAACTGCTGTTGCCTGAGCTATAGCCTGTGCTTCTGCAATTGTCTGATTTTCTGTATAAACAGGTGATTGTGTTTGTTGAATCTGTGAAACTGGTTCTTGAATTGTTTGTGTAGTTTGAGTTTGTACTGATTCAGGTTTTGAAACAGCAGCTGGTTCTACATTTGCAGTCTGCATCTGTACTACCTGCTGCTGTTGAATAGCTTGGCCGGCTGCTTTCAATACAGAATTTTCAATTGAATTAAGTCGGTCAAGTGCTTTTTTGATTCCACTTTCAATCTGGCTCTGATCCTGTTCAATAGAAGAAAGCTGCTCCGATTTGGCAGTAAGCGCATTTGTGAGCTCAGCGCATTTATTGCGTAAAGCATCGTTTTCTGCCTGTAATTGCTGTATTTTTGCTACAGCGCTTTCTACTTTCTGTTCAAGAAGATAAACCTGATCAAGTGAAATCATATTTTTGTTCCTTCAGCTTAAGCGTTGAGAGCTTTTTTTGCTGCTTCAACTACAGCTTTGAAAGCTGCTGGATCTTCAATAGCCATATTAGAAAGAGCCTTGCGGTTCAATTTAATACCTGCTTTGTTTACTCCATTCATAAACTGTGAATAAGTAATTCCTTCTTCACGAACTGCAGCGTTAATACGTGCAATCCAAAGAGAGCGGAATTCATGTTTCTTGTCATGGCGGTCAACGTAAGCATGATCAAGAGCTTTTGTTACAGCATCTTTAGCTGGTTTGTAATTTGACTTTCTGTCGCCTCTAAAACCTTTAGCAAGTTTTAAAATCTTATTGCGACGATTCTTTCTTTTTGTTCCGTCTATTGCTCTAGCCATTTTTTACCTCATTAACCGTACGGAAGCATCTGCTTTCTGATTTTCTTTGCATCTGCTTCTGCTACATAACCTGCAGCACGAAGATTTCTCTTTCTCTTAGGAGAACGCTTTGTCAAAATATGACGAAGGTTCTGCTTCTTGTGCTTAACTTTGCCAGTTCCAGTAAGAGAATATCTCTTAGCAGCTGACTTCTTTGTCTTCATTTTAGGCATTTTAAACCCCTTATTTTGCGGCTTTTGCTGAGATTGTCATTGACATGTTTCTTCCGTCCATAGCAGCCGGTTTGTCAATGTTGTACGCCGAGGTAAGTCGCTTTAGTACCTCATTCAGAACATCGTATCCTAATTCTGTGTGGGCAAGTTCACGTCCGCGGAAACGGATTGTTACTTTTACCTTGTCACCTTCATCAAGGAATTCCTGAATATGTTTGGCTTTAGTATCAAGGTCACCCGAACCGATTTTTGGCTGCATTCGGATTTCCTTCAACTTTAATACTTTCTGATTCTTTTTGGAGTCTCGGAGCTTTTTTTCCTGTTCGAATCTGTATTTGCCATAATCAAGTATTTTGCAAACCGGTGGATTAGCGTTTGGTGAAACTTCAACAAGGTCAAGATCCTTGTCTTTTGCCATTCTGAGAGCTTCTGGTGTAGGAACAATTCCAAGCTGATTGCCCTCATCATCGATAAGACGCACTTCTCTGACACGAATCATTTCATTGATTCTCTGTCCCTTATTGTTGTTGTTATTATTCACGTATGCCAACTATCCTCCTAGTGTTACATAAACACTTTTTACATTAGCGTGTTCTATTATTATATTTTTTTTTCTGATTTTAGTCTATACTATTTTATATGGCAGAATACATTTCAACGTTTATTACAGGTTTTGGAGAAGTCGTTTCGCAGGATTTGCAGCGTCATTTTCCAAAAATAAAAATTCTAAATCTTTTTGATGGGCTCATTCATTATAAATTTGATGGGGATTCACGTCAACTTTCGAAAATCATTTATTTTAATAACACTTTTTTTGTTTTAAAAACGATGAAAGGGAAGGGCTTGAATTTTAATTCTCTTGTCGGGGCTGTTACGGCTGAAACAAAATATTTTCTTATTAATAAAGGTTCGTTCCGCGTTCGTTTTGTAAAGGAAAATCAGTTCCAGAAGGTTGATAAAAACATTTCAAAAAAAGCTGAAGATTGCGTTTTGCGTAATTCAAAGCTTCAACTGGACAGGCTTTCTCCAACTACAGAAATCTGGTATTCAATCAGGCGTGAAAATTTTGCTTTTTGCGGGCAGCTTATTTCTAAACGTGAATTTACAGAAAAAAATCTTAACAAAGGTGAATTGCGTCCTGAATTTGCATATTTAATGTGTGCCTTTGCCGGCCTGAAAAATGATGAAGTGATTGCAGACCCTTTTGCGGGTTACGGTTCCATTCCAAATCAGATTATGGGATTTTGCAGGCCACAGTCTTTGTACGTAAGCGATATTGAAGAAAAACAGGTTGAAATTATAGAAAATCTTCCTGCGCTTAAAAAAGATTTTGTGCGTGTTTTTTGTGGTGATGCGTTTGAACTTTCTGAAAATGGAGTTAGTGAACTTGATGTTGTAATTACAGATCCGCCGTGGGGATTTTACGAAGAAATTGGCGATATGACAGATTTTTACAAAAAAATGTTTGCAAGTTTCCGCCGCGTTCTAAAGTCTGACGGAAGGATGATTATTCTTACCGCGCGAGCAGACAGTCTTGAAGAAGCCGCCACCGCTTCTGGTGTAAAAGTTCTTTCAAGCCTGCATACTCTTGTAAACGGCAAAAAAGCAAGCCTCTTTAGAATGAGCTGGTAATTTGCCGTGTAGCACGCTAGTGTACGGTTTTGAAATACATAATGCGTCTGCGTTTTTTTTTCTTTAGTACTTATAAATGTAAGCCGGATAATTGCTGCCTGAAACCAAATCTTCATAAAGTTTGTATGGAATACCAAGAGTAGCAGCAGCTTGTCTTCCGGCAGCTTTTGCTTTTGATTCCATCAGTAAATTCATAAAGTTTGTTTTCTTTTCAACTGCAAAATCTATTACACGGCAGTCAAGGTTATCAATTTCGTGCTGAAGGTCGTCAATCATGTTGTCCCAGCTGTCAATTTTGTCTATAAGACCGTTTTCGAGAGCCTGTTTTGCTGTGTAAATTCTTCCGTCGGCGAGTTCCTCTACACGTTCAATTGGAATTCCGCGGCAAGTTGAAACAACAGAAGTAAACTGGTCGTAAGCTTCATCTGCAATTGACTGCATTATGGCTTTTTGTTCGTCGGTAAAAGGTTCATTGTAATTCATCATATTTTTGTTTTTACCAGCGTGAATTGTTTCCGATTTTATTCCGGCTTTTTCCATTAGTCCTGTTAAATCAAGTGACTGTCCTGCAATTATACCAATTGAACCTGTAAGGGTATTTCTGTTTGCGTAAATCTGGTCTGCCGGACAAGAAATGTAATAACCGCCGGAAGCAGCTAAAGGTCCCATGTAAACGTAGATTTTTTTACCTTCAGTTTTGTAATCCTGTAATGCAAGATAAACTTCATCTGCCTGGTAAACTGCTCCACCTGGAGAATCTACGTACATTGCAATTGCAACATTTTTTTTGTCGTTTTTAAGTTCATCAATTGTAGAAAGAAGCCACTGCTGGTCATAATCATTATTTTTTTCTTCGATTGTTCCTTCTACATACAAAGCGGCAATGTATTCTTTTCCATAATTTTTAATAGATTTTGCATTTTTTGACGTAAATCTTTTTCCAGGAATCGAAGCAATGTTTGAAGAATCATCAAAAAATCCCTGTAAAATATCACTGAAATTATTTTTTACCAAATACGAAACTGTGCCTACAATTCCTATAAAAACTGATACACCCAATATTACCAAAAAAACAATAAGTCCTTTTTTAGATTTTTTATTATCTGACATTAGAAGTTCTCCTTTTCTGAATTATTATCTGAATCGTCATTATTTTCTGAATTGTTTTCTGCAGCTGGATTAGCACTTTCTTCATCTGTTTGTGCGTCAGAATCATTTTTAGTCTCAATTTCTGCCTCATTTTCAGAATCTGCATTTTCAATTTGAGCAACAAATTCTTCCTGATTTTGTTCTTCCGAAGCTGTTTCTTCTTCATTTGAAGTTTCTTCTTTTCCGTCTTCTTTAGTTTCTTCGGAATTAAGATTCAAAATTGCAGGATCCAATCTACCATTTTCAATTGATTCTTTTAAAAGTGCGTGGTAAGCATTAATTTGAGTCATCGTAATATATGGAATAATCCACAAAAATCCAATTCCTAAAGAAATACATCCAAGCAAAATCCATCCCAAGAAAGATAAATCAAGAACAAACAAATCCCATTTATGTCCACGTGTAATTTCTTTACTTATATTAAGCGCATCAATTACCGAAAGGTGTTTGTATTCGCTTGCAATGTAGAACATCATTGAATATTCATAAGATTTAATGATTCCCGGAATAACAAAACACATGAGCCACAATGTAAGCCACAAAAGTTTCCATAAAAAGGCAAGAATTGCACGGCCAAAATCTGCAAGTCCGTCTGTAAAATCACTAAAAGAAACTGGTTCCGGTGAACGCGACATTTTTAAGTACATATTTAAACTGCCGTAAACAAGAATTGCTTCAATTAAAGAGGCAAGTGTAGAAAGAAAATCATTTTTCATTGTGTTTGTGTAAACTGAAAAATAACTTCTTATAAAATTATCGTAGTCCATCTGTCTAAGCAGGTCATGAAAATCAAATCCTGTACCGTAATTTGAAAGATAATAAGGAATACTGCACAATCCTGTTATTACAATTGTTAAAAATGTGACTAAAACTGGTAGTCCGATTCTGTCTTTTAGCTGAATTCTTGCAAACTGCTTGTATTTTTGACGTTCAAACATTTTTGTGCTCCTTTGCATTTCTGTATATGAATTTTCTTTTGATTTAATACTATTTTTTATAAATGTAAAACTATTCTATTTATAATTCAAGTTAAAAAAAAAAAAAGCCGCAGAATCTCACACTTTCCACGGCTTTAACATAGAGGGTAATTAAAAATCAGTGTTATTAACAGGTGTCTGGATGTCTGCCACCCGTTTTTCCCACCGCATATTCTTATTATCGGAGATAGGGAAATTCACTTTAGGCTTTTTTTTAATTTTTTTTTCGATTTTTTTTAATTATTTCTTGTTATTTTTATACGATGAAACTGTTCTATTCAATTGCAATTTGCTGTAACTGTTCTTGACACTCAATCATTTTTTTAAGATTATATCTGCTATTATGAAAGCGGAAAACATGAACCGGAGTTATCTTGAAACTCTGTCTTTTTCAGATTTAGTAAAACTTGCTGATAAATATGATGTAGAAATTCCTGATAATCTTGACAGACGTTTTTTGATAGCTGAATTGCTTGAGCTTTATGAAGAAGAAAAGTTCCATGGTAATGAAAGTATGATTATTGCGGGTGCAGATGTTCTTGAAAAAGTTGAAAATCTGCCAAAAAATTATAACGAGAATGAAATTTCGTGTGTTTTAAGAAATCCTGCATGGCTTTTTGTTTTTTGGAATTTAAGAGAATCTGATTCGGCAATGCTAAAATCCTTGAATTCTTATACGCTCATGCTTAGAGTTTGTTCACTTTCTTCTCCTGATGAACAGATTCCTGAAGAAGCTTTTGAAATTCAAGCCGCAAACGACAGCCAGGAACAGTACGTTCTTATTCCGCAGGGCAAGCGTTTTATAAAAGTTGAACTTGTTTATGTTACCGCTAATTCTGGTAAAGTGCTTGCTTTTTCACCAATAATCGAAATTCCTCAGGGAAATGACATTATGAATGATTTGCAGCCTGGAAAAATGCAGGATTTTACGGAAGTGATTAAGCTTTCGGGTGTAGATACAGTGCTTATGTCGCAGTATAAAAATCACATGCATTCGTTTTCTAATACAAAATAAATTTAAAAAAAGTTATAAAAGTAGATAAGGTTTTGATTAAAAATGAAAAAAAATATTTCCATTGTCTTAAAAACTGAACAGGATTACATACGTTATAATTGTAAAGAAAATGCTCCGTTGCTGAACAGCCTCTTTGATTCTATTTCAGAAATATATATTCCATTATTAAATCTTTTTGAACGCTGTGGCTTAAATTCAGTTGCGGCAAAAGTTGGACTTGTTCTTCCGCCAGTTTTGTGCGAAATGCTCAACGATTCAAAAATTCAAAAACTTTATATTGAATGGCTTGATAACAGAATTGCACTTGGAAAAAAAGAACTTGAACGCTGTAAAGATGATGAAAAACTTTGTAACAATATAAATGCACTTATTCAGGAAAATGAACAGACTAAACAGGATTTTTGCGAAAAATACAACAAGAATCTTGTAAAAGCGTTTGCTGACTATAATAAAATTGGCACTGTAGAACTGATTGCAACAACTGCAACCGACATTTTTATGCCGCATTACGCAGATTTAAAAGAAGCAATTACAGCCCAGATTGAATGTGGACTTCATGCTTTCCGCTGCAGTTTTGGTGAATTTCCGGAAGGTTTCTGGATTCCTGAGCTTGGTTATTTTCCTGGAATTGAAAAATACATTCGTTCTTATGGTTTTAATTATACAATTCTTGATGCCCGCAGTTTCCTTCTTGCAAAGAATATTCCTGAAAAAGGAATTTTTTATCCTGCAAGAACAGATAATTCGTTGATTGTTTTTGCAAATGATCCTTATTTAAAAGATGACCTTTATTCCGAAAATGGTTATTTGCGTTCAGAATGTTACAGAAACGAAAATCGCGATATTGGATTTGAACTTTCTGCAAAAGAACTTGCTCCATTTTTTACAGAAGGAACTGTTCGTTATGCAAGCGGATACAAATACTGGAGCCGCAAAAATGGTTCAGAAGACGGCGATTTATATGATTTTGCTGCTGCAAAGGCAAAAGTAGAGGAAGATGCTGATTCTTTCTTGAAAAAACGCTCTGAACTTTTAGATAAGGCTGCTGCTTTAATGCCTGAAAATGATTTTGTTTCCCTTGTTTGTACAATTAATCTTACAAAATTAAAGTCTAATTGGAAAGAATCGCTTTTGTGGCTTGAATCTGTACTTAAAAAAGCGCCTGAATATTCAATTGATATTGTTTCTTGTAATACAATGCTTTCAAATCAGTTTTCTCTGGAACGTTTTAAACCTTATTATTCATCTTGTGATGGCGAAGGTTATGGTGAAAATCTTCTTTCTAGTAAAAACTGCTGGATGATGCGCTATGTTCGTAAGGCTACAGAACGAATGCTTGATTTGGCAGACCGATTCCCAACTGATACCGGATTAAAAACCCGACTTTTGGATATTGGTACAAAAGAATTGATGATTGCGCAGTCTTGTGTTCTTGCAAAAATGATTGATGCTGATATTTTCCCTGAATATTGCGAAAAACGCTTTAAAAATTCGATTATCGATTTTACAAAAGTGTTCGATTCTCTTGGTTCAAATACAGTTTCTACAGAATGGCTTACAAATCTTGAAGAAAATGATAATTTCTTCCCTTGGATGAACTATCGTATTTACAGCAAAAAGCGATAATTTTATTCTTCAAAGAACAGGCTTTCTTTTACTTTTTTATACAGTTCCATCTGCGACTTTGCGCTTTTTATTCCAAGAATTGCCGGGTCGTAGTGGCTGTCAATTTCTAAGATTTCTTCCCAGGTTGCAATTGCATTTTCCCAATCAGAATTGTAATAAAATACAAGTCCGCGTGTGTAAAGTTCATCAATTTTAGAAAGATTCTGGCTTCTTCCGCGGTCGCCAAGGTTTATTTTTGCAGAAAGACTTATTCTGTTGATTGGATTTATTGACGAAGCTAAGTCGAGCGTATAATTAAAATTAAAACATACTTTTTGGAAAGTAAATTCTGTTCCCGCAGAAATTTTTGGATTGGCTCCTTTTAGGTTGAACCCGGCAAGAAGTGTAAAATTCTTAGTAATATCTATTGCGGTTCCTGCTGCAATAGAAAATTTTTGAGAATGAGTTATATTCTGTAAATTAATTGGCTGCCTGAAATCAGCGGTAACTGTAAATGACGGAAAAAATGTGTAGGAAAAACCTGCGCAAACTGCAGTAGGAAGTGGATCATCAATTTTTGTACCGCTTCCAAAACCTGTAATTGAAACTCCAAGGTTTTGAATGCTCAATCCAACTTTGCAATTTGGTGTACGTGAACGGAACAAAACTTTAAAAAGGTTGAACTGCATCATTACTCCCAAATCAGCCATAATTGCCAGAGCCGATTGTGAAAGTCCTGAATCTGGAATAAGTGCGTTTGTATTTTTGTCGGTGTAATCAGGCATGCCTCGCCATCCGGTTTTTAAATTTCCGCCAACTGCAATTCCTTTAAAATCATATCCTGCAAGAAAATTATAAGAAACGTTTAAATTTAAAAATGTTTCTGAATAATAACTTCCGGCTGTACGTTCACCAATAAAATTATATTCTGTAAAAGGCATGTAAAAACATTGAACCTGCGTACCGAAACCAAGATTATTAAAGCGGGTAGTGTAGGCAATAGTTTCCATTTTTGAATCTGCAATCCATGAATTATGAAAAATCGAAAATTGTGTTTCCTGCTGTAAACTGGAAGCTGCAGGATTATAATTCATAAAACTTACATCGTAGGCATAACCTGTATACGCACCGCCAAGACTTTCGGCTCTTCCTCCGTTTGGAATTAAAAGCGATGGAAAAGAAGTTGTTCCTTCATTATCATCAACCAATCCTTCAAATGCTGCAGAAAGACTTTCACTGGCATCAGTAAGAGAAAGTGCGAATATCTCGGAATGCGCAAATATCAAAAATGAGAAAATCGAAATGTAAGAAAAAAGCAACGACTTTTTCATATGTTCTACAAAATTAAAATCAAAACTAAACTGTAATATTTTCGGTTTTTTTTCTCTTATATATAATACATAATACCGAAAATATAATATAATAACAAAGAGATGAAGCGTAAGTTTCTTTTGATTTTTATTTGTATTTCTCAGCTTTTTTTCCTTTTTC
Source organism: Treponema sp. (assembly GCA_024680155.1). Lineage (GTDB taxonomy): Bacteria > Spirochaetota > Spirochaetia > Treponematales > Treponemataceae > Treponema_D. The sequence continues at coordinate 8,605 of JAILCM010000034.1, read as the reverse complement.
CGCAGCAAAGGAACGAGGATGCTATTGCTTTGCCTAAAGAAGAACCGCTTACACTTTTCCAGATTGATGCTCTTATAAAACAAACCGATTATAACGAAGCTCTAAAACAACTTTACATTTATATAAAAAAATATCCCGATGATTTTGACCGCGCACAGGTTTTAATAAAGCGGATTATGAATCAACGTCAAAAATATTCGGTTCTTACAGAAATGGCAATGAAAGCAAGTGAAGAAAATCCCGAAGATCATGAAACGCCTGCAAAAATCATTTTGGAAATGCGCAGTATAGAAAAAAATCCGCCTGCAGAAATCAAATATGTAATTGATATGATTGAGGAAATGCACCTTTTTAAATATTACGCTTATATGTTTGATACAATCATTGCAGAAGGTGCCGCTCTTACTCAAAAAGAACAATATTCAAATGCAGTAAAAAAACTTCACGAAGGATTCTGGATTTACAAAGAAGAATTTGAAGATGAGTGGAAAGATTATCCGGATATAATAAATCAGGTTCATGAAATTGTTACGGAACTTGAAAAACAGATTCAACTTGTACTGGATGAAGATTTGCGCAAAAAATTTGACGAAAGTGTTGCTCAGTTTAATCAATATTTAAAAGCTGATAATTTTATTGCCGCTAACAATGCTCTTTTGAACGTAAAAAATTATTATTTTTCGTATGCCGGAATTCAAAATGATATTGTCTATTTAGGAATGCAGCTTCAGGAAGTTTACGAAAAGCAAAAAGAATTAAAACCCGAAATTAATGACGCATCTTACATTCCTTTTCTTACTCGTTTTGTAATTGGAATGAATTCGTTAGCCGATTCGGGAATTAATGGTGCAATTTTATATAAACTTGGCCGTGCAGTTGAAGATATGAAAGCTGGAGTTGCGACTTTAGTAACAAAATATTACAGCAATCTTTATGCCGCGCTTCCTTCTGAACTTTTTGGTTCCAGCCAGATTGATGTAAGTAGACGAACTTATCTTACGCCAATACAAAATTATGTAAAACTTGGAAAAGATGTTTGCGGTTTGTATGGAATTTGTATTAATAATGATGGAACGCAGTATGAACCGATGGCTGGTTTTGAAGAAGGGTTGAACCGCATAGAAGGAATTGTTCAAATTTCGTTTAAACTGCTTGATGTTGCTGTAAAAGTAAAGCGTGAAGATACAACCCAGCAGACAATTCTTTCGCGTTTTATGAATAAAGATAAAACTGTTTCTTCCGATGAACTTGCAGCCGATGTTGACCTTCTTTTTGAGTCTGTTTCAAAAATGAATGGTATTACAGGTTTAAAATCAACACTGGCTCTTGAAAATCAGGCATTTTACAAAGCTTCAAAGAAAAAAGATATACAGCCGCCACCTACAATTTTGCAGTTTACAAAACCAGTTGATATTTCTGTTGCGGAACGTGCTTACAAACGTTATATAGACCAGATTTTTAACCGTTCAAATGGAGCAAGTTCGCTTGCATGGAATGTAATTACAGATTATTACACAAAACTTTCAGATTCGTATGTTGCCGATATTCTTTCAGTTTCAACTGATATTTCTGCATTTAACGAAGGTTTTTCAGAAAAAATTCCGCCAGAAACGCTTTCTTCAATAAAGAATAATCCTAAAAAACTTGTAGAATATGCCGCAAAAGCAAAAAAAGATTCTTCTGCTGCTATTATTTACCGTTATCCTTCTCTTGCTCTGGCAATAACTTCATATATAAACAATCAATCAGATTTGTATTTACATGATTTAACTCTAGCTCAGGAAAAAATCATGTTAAATTTTGAAAATAATCCTGACTGGAATAATGTTGAGTCCATAAAGAGCAAGGTAAAACAGTCTGATTCGTATTTGAACCGGCGAAAAGACAGACTTAACGAACTAAAAAAAGCGGTTCTTCCAATTGTTACTCGTTCTGAACAAATGTTTAATGAAGCCGTAGTTGCAAAAGAACAGGCTGAAGAATTTATGGAAAGGGCAGAAACTGAATATAAACGTGGAAATTATGATTCTGCACAAAAATATCTTCAGCAGGCGGGTGAAAAATATGCAATCTCGCTTAGTATAGAAAATGATGAAAATGTTAGCCGTCAGAGTGATGAAAGACGTTTTGCTTTGGATGAAAAAATTGTTGATGCAAAAAATACACTTGTAGTTCAGCAGTCTCGTGAATTTTATAACCTTGCGCGTGATGCTCTTAATTACAACCGTTTTGATGATGCAGAACGCTATATGAATTCGGCAATTGCAAAATGGGCAGAAACCCACGTAGATTTAAATCCTGAATTTGAAACTTTTAAAATTCTTGTAAATAATGCTGTTTCCATGGAATCTGGACGTGAACTTCATCAGTCAGATGCACTTTATGAAGATATGTCGCAGCTTTTAAATATTGCAAATCAGTATTATCAGGAAGGTGTAAAAAAAATTAACGATGGTGATTCTGCTGGAGGAAAAGAATCTTTTGAGCAGGCAATTGAAAATCTTGATAAGTTAAAGAAAGTATATCCGTTGAACCAAAAAGCGTTTCTTTTACGAATGAATATTGAAAAAATCCAGAATCCGCAAAAATACGCCGCGGAATTTAAGCAGAAAATTCAAGATGCAGTAAAAAAATGTGATAATGCGGTTACGGCGGCAGAAGGTCTTGGTGAATTAAAGGCTTATTACGAACAGGATCCGTCTTATCCGGGCTTGCGTCAAACTATAGAAAATATGGAAATAAAACTTGGTCGCCGCCAGAAAAAAGCTGATGAAACTTCTGTAGCAAAATCAAATGAAAGAGTACGAACTGCTCAACGAATGTTTGATTCTGCCGGAAAAGACAGTAAAAAACTTAACGATGCGCTTGCGGTTATAAACGAAGCTCTTCAATTGAATCCGAATAATACACGGGCAGAAGCTTTAAAAGATAAAATTTCAACAAAAATTGGTGGTTCAACTTCCGTGGTTTTGACGGCAGAAGAACAGCAGCTGCTTACACTTGCAAAAAATGAATATGGTTCGCAAAATATAGAAGCCGCTTATGGTTATATTCTTCAGCTTTACCAGAGAAATCCTTCTTGTGGTAAAATAAAAGATGTAAATGATACGCGAAGAAGAATTGAGTCGAGGTTGTAGTATGAAAGTTGACGCAAAAATAAAATTAAACATCCTCGTTTTTATTCTGATTGTTTTGCAAATTCTGATTCCGTCTACAATTTATGCACAGCAAGCGGGGCAACTTTATTTTGAAGAACCTTCCGTAATGGTTTCGCAGGAAAGCCGTTTCCCTTCAACCGTAAATACAAAAGCTGGTTCGTATGTTTTTTGGGAAGAGATTGATTCTGCCAAAAACGAAATCTGGCTTTCGAGCCGCCTTTACACCGATGAAAAAACTTTTACCGAAAATCGTCGTTTTGCAGGACCAGTTTCTTTTTACGGTGATGTTCCAGATGTGTATTCCGCCGCTGCAAATAAAAATGGAATCGTAATTGTTGCGCTTTTGGAAAGTGCGGGGCATATTTCAGTTTTTTCTTCATCCAATAAAGGACAAAGTTTTGAAAAAACTTCAATAAAGGCTGATGTATCTTCCGTTGCGCCACGTCTCTACGAAAATTCCAACGGAAAAATAAGGCTTTTTCTTTCTACTGTAAAAAATGATGAATTCTGTCTTTTTTATGCCGATTCCGCAGATGGTCGTACCTGGAGTTCGTTCAAACAATTTGCAGGCGGAATGTTAAATCCTTTTACTCCGTACCAGATAAAACTTTCCGACAGCGATTTTGTCGTTTACCAGGCACAAACTTCTTTAATGGAACCGCGTTATCAGCTTTATTCAACTTATTCTACCGACGGCGGTAATACCTGGAGTAAGCCCGTCCTTCTTACAGACCAAAAATCTCTTCCAGACACCGAAGAAAAATCGTATTTAAAATTTACGAACCAAAGGCCTTGTGTTTATTCCTTTAAAAACAGACTTTATCTTGCATGGCAGCGCAGTTCAAGCTTAAATTCTTCAATCTGGGTTGCTGAAATTACAAAAACAGGAATTCTTCCAAAAACAATTTCAAATCTTTCGCTAACTTATTCCGAAGCTGGTAATGCAAGCCGTCCGCTCTTTTTTGAATCAAATGGAAATCTTTTTATAGAATGGTTCGACACTCGTTCCGGTACCGAAGACGCTTTTATTGCAAAATTAAACGGTTACGACTGGGATGAATTTCCTCTTGTAAAAAACAGCAGTAAAAATATGTTTCCGTTCCCAATGCTGTTTAATCATAATGGAAAAACGTCGCTTTCTTTTGTGTGGCAGCAGACTCTTCAAAACGGCAAAAATAATCTTGGAGTAATATTTCAGGATACAAACGTTAATCCTCCAACACTTACGGCTTTATCTTTTAAAGAAGGTCGGCGCAGTACAAGTAAAGATGTCCAGGTTCAGCTTAGTTTTCCAAAAGATGTTTCGGGAGTTGCCGGTTATTCCTACACCTGGGGTCGCGAAAATTCAAAAGAACCGCAAAAAGTCATTCAATCTTCCACAAAAAATAAAACGCTAAAACTTACTGCGCCAGATGATGGAAATTATACTTTAAAAGTAAAAGTAATGGATAATGCGGGAAACTGGTCAGAGTCAAGCTCAATTTCTTATTACCGCGATATAACTCCGCCTAAACCTCCAAAACTTTATGAATTGCAAACTGATTTGTACGGATTTTTGGAATCAAATACGTTTAAAGTTGAATGGGATGCTTCTCCGGATGATGATGTTGCAGGTTATAATTACCGTCTTGAATATCTTGGGGCTGTTCCTTCAAAATTTGCAGTTAATAAAACTCATAAAATTACTTTACCAGATGAAGAAGTTCAAAATTCTGTACTTGAACTCAAACAAAAATACGAAAAATCTCTTGAAAATATAAAACCGCTTCCTTCGCGTGCAATTGTAATTTCACCGTCAACTTCAACTTTTACAAACAGACGGAATGGTGTTTATGCTTTGTATGTAAGCGCGGTTGATGGAGTAGGGAATGTAAGTGATGCAGTTTCGTGTATGTTTGTGCTTAATAAATTCCTTCCGCAAACTTACATAACAAGTGCCGGTTACGAAACAAACGAAATTGATGAACTTGAACTCGTTCTTATAGGTGGCGGCTTTACCTACGAAGGTACAATTACACAAATGTTTATTGACCGTGATGGAGTTGAACCTTTCGACCTTGAACTTAATGCAAAAGACGGACAGTTCCACGTTGATTCCGATTCAAAAATTTCAAAAATAAAAATCGGTACAAACCTGGACGAAGGCATGTACAAAGTTCTGCTGCGTCATACCGATCGTGGTTTATACAGAAGTGGAAGCATTCTGGAAGTTCTCCAAACTGGAACTGTAAAAATTCAGTCAGACTACCTTTATATTCCTGAATACACCTATCTTGAAGATTATGGCAAACATTTTATTAGCGCAGGTACAGTTATTCTTATTCTTGTAATAATATTTATCTGTGCAGGACTTGCCGTATTCATCATTATTATAATCAAACTTTTAAAAGAGAAAAAACTTGTCCGCGAAGAAATAAAATCACTCATTTCGGGGGAAAATATGCCAAAATTAAAACAAAAAGTTTCAGATTCATACACAAAACGCGGCTCTCTGCGTACAAAACTTGTAGCATTTACCGTTGTTCTGCTCATTCTTGTAGTTCTTGGAATTACCTTGCAGAATGGATTTAAGATGATTAACACCCAGCGTCAGACTCTTGCAGAAGGGCTTCAGAACCGAATCGATGTTTTTATGGAAAGCCTTTCTTCTGGTGCTAAGAATTTTATCCCCGCAATTCAAGATACCGAACTTTCGCTTTTGCTCGAACAGCAATCCGCACTGCCAGAAGCTCAATATGTTACTGTACTTGGTGTTCAGCGTGAATCCGGTGAAACGCAGGAAGATGATCATTTGAACAGAAATTCCGAAGTCTGTTATTTGTGGGCTTCAAAAGATGCAGAAATTGAACGAAAAGTTGACCGGCCGGATGAATACGCTTCCGCTAAAAAAGGAACTCAAGCCGTTACAGATAAAGTTCTTCTTGATATTGTTCAAAAATATAATTCACTCGATATAAATAAAATTGCCGCAGACCACATTTCCACCTGGTCCGACGATTTAAAGAAAAAATCCGCAGAATATACGTCAATTGCGCTTGCAATGGATGAAGCGAGTGTTGAACGCAAAAAAAGTCTTTCCGACGAAACAAAACTCATGCGAAGTAATATAGACAGGGAATTGAGGCTTCTTTCGATGGAATACAGCTATTCACTTCCGCGTTTTGACTCGCAAAAACTTGATACTCAAAACACAGATTACATTTTTTTCCGACCGGTTTTCCAGTATTCATCAGTTTCGGATAAATATTTAATTGGAATTATTATTCTTAAAGTTAGTACCGAAGAACTGATTCAGGAAATTAATTCTCAGCGTCGTGTTGTTATTTACGCAGGTCTTGTTTCGGCGCTTGTGGCAATTGCACTTGGTGTTTTGGGCTCAATGCTTCTTGCAAGTCTTATAGTCCGTCCAATCAAAAAACTTGAATCACATCTTGAAGAAGTCGGTACTTTAATGACAAAATCCGTACGCGAACGTCAGCGTCTTGAAAAAAAATACATAGAAATTAATTCAAAAGATGAAATTGGACGACTCGGTGACGTAGTAAATAAAATGACCCTTTCTGCAGGTGCGGCGGCATACGAAGAATTCTTACAGCAGGACGGTAAACTTGTTCAGGAACGCTTTATTCCTCTTATGGACGGGGAGGGCGGTAGAAAACTTCCTCTTGTAAAATTAAATGAACCAAAACTTGATTTGTATGCATTCTACAAAGGTGATTCAGCGGTTTCCGGCGATTATTTTGATTATAAAAAACTCGATGATCAGTGGTATGTCTTTATAAAATGCGATATTTCTGGGCACGGAGTTCCGGCAGCACTTTTAGTTTCGGTTGTTGCAACAAAATTCAAGGATTTTTATTATTTTTCAAACTGGTCTTACAAAAAACAGGGCTTAAATCTTAAAAAATTCGTTTCAGCCGTAAATGATTTTATTTTTGATTTGGGAACGCGCGGAAAATTCAGTACGATTAACATCAGTCTTTACAACAAAGATACAGGCGAACTTTATGTATGCAATGCCGGTGACAACAAAGTTCACATTTTTGAAAATTCAACACGCAAATTAAAAGAAATCGTTCTTGCAAATACCCCGACGGCAGGAGGAGTTTCAACCGATTTGGTAGAAATGACGGCCGGCGGTTACAAAGTAGAAAAGCTGCATTTAAATCCAGGAGATGTTTTCTATCTCTACACCGACGGTATCGACGAATCAGAGCGTCTTGTTCGTAATCCAGATTTTTCAGTACGCCAGATTACGCGAAAAGAGCATAAATTTAACCCCGAAACCAAGCAGGATGAACTTGTAGATACCGTAGATGACGAAAAAGAGCAGTTCGGCCAGGAAAGAATTACACAAATTATTGAAGCCGTTCTAAATAAAAAGAAATTCCGCCTTGAAAAAAAGGATAATCCGCTTTCCTACGAAATTCTCGAATTTGATTTTACTGACTGCGAAGGAACAATTGACGAATCCATAATCGCTCTAGCGGCCGTGGAACGAGTTTTCCGCCTTGTAAAAGCTCCATCAGTCCGCAAAGATGACGAAATCGAAATGGAAAAAGTGCTTGATGCTTTCCTTAAAAAGCATTTTAACTTGTATAAAACCTATTGTGTTCCATCTGTTGATTCCTCTGTTACAGAAACTTCTTCTCATAAGCCAGGTTCCGAGAAAATTCGCCAGGATAAAACCGATGAAGAAAAGCAGCGTCAGCTCGAAGATCCTAATGTTGTGCGCTACAGCTACATCACAGAAGATAAACAGGCCGACGATATTACTTTAATTGCAATAAAGCGCCCTCTTTTGTAGTAATTTTGTAATTCTTGCGCTTGACGCGGGAATCCTTAAAATGATTTTCTTGCTTTCTAACGTTTTTGATTTTATACTTTAATTAGTATACTTCAAAAAAAGAAGCAGGAGGTCAATCTTATGTCAAACACAAATTCAAATATCGAAGATAAATTAAAAACCGTCATTTCCAAGAGTGCCGAAGTTTCAAAAGATGTATTCAAAAAAACCGGCAATGCTGTCCAGAACTTCAGCGATAAAAGTGTCCTCAAATTCGAAATCAAGCAGCTTACTTCAAAACGCAATAAGCTTTACTCAGAGCTTGGAACCAAACTTTCAGAATTTCTTTCTGCCGAGACTATCAATTTAAACGATACTGCAGCTTCTATCTCTCAAAATCCCAATGCCGCATCCGCTGTTCAGGTTCTTACCGACACCCAAAAGCAAATCGAAGACCTTACAGCTCTTATCGTTTCAAAACAGGCTGCCCTCAAACAGAAAAAAGACCAAAAAGACCAATCTTAATTTCTTTATATTTACAGCCCGTCGTACAACCAACTCGCCTTTCACCGCTTACCTACGGCCGGTGCTTCGCACTGGCTTACGCCACGGTTCAACGCTCGGGGCAGCCGTTTTTTACATTTTTCCCCTTAAAATCAGC
>JAILCM010000022.1 GCA_024680155.1 Treponema sp. | reverse complement strand
AAAAGGGTATTCGTCCAAGTTATCTTATGGTAAAATGCGGATGGTGGGGCGAAAATGCAACTCAGCTTCATCGTTTTTTTGCGTGGAAAGATGTGGATGTTGGACATAATGCAGATGGTTATTTTGTAAAGGCTCCAGAATGTTCTGCATGCGAAACTCGTCTTACAGGAACGGTTGAAATTTCTACCGAAGATGCGGTTGCTCACCCGGAATGGATGTGTGATTCGGGGGCAATGTCGTGGGATATTCATGTAGAAAAAAAAGTTGCCTTTAATGTTGGGTATGGAGCTGGAAGTCTTTTTAGAAAACTGAAAGCTTTTGAAATGTACTGGCATGCAGAAGGAATGAAATCTTTATACAGCGGTACAATCAACTGTAATGGTGAGAAATTTGTTGTTGTACCGGAAAAATCTTTTGGATATGCGGACAAAAACTGGGGTGCCGATTTTACTTCTCCGTGGGTGTGGATTTCTTCTTGCGATTTAGTAAGCAAAGTGAGTGGTCGGCAGCTGGAAGATTCTGTTTTTGATATTGGCGGAGGCCGGCCTAAAGCTTTTGGAATTGCAATGAATCGTAAATTGCTCAGTGATTTTTGGTACGAAGGCAAATCTTACGAATTTAATTTTTCAAAATTCTGGACTTTCTGCCGCACCAAGTTTGACTGTAAAGAAACTGAAGATAAAATCATCTGGTATGTAAGACAGGAAACTACAAAAGCTGTAATGGAAACTTCGGTTGAATGTGAAAAATCAAAAATGCTTCTTGTAAATTATGAATCTCCTGATGGTGCAAAACGTCATAACAGGCTCTGGAACGGTGGAACAGGATACGGAACTGTAAAACTTTACCGTAAAAAGGGCTTACAAGGAAGGCTTTTTGGTGCTTCTCGAAATCTTGAATTAATTGATGAAATAAATGCAAATCATATAGGTTGTGAATGGGGAGAATATTGTTAATATGAAAAAGTTATTATTTGTTTTTGTATGTTCTTGTTTTTTACTTTCTTTGGGATGGACTAAAACTTCTACAAAGAAAGTGCAGAATTTGAATGAGGTAAATCGGCCTAACTACGAAAATTACGTTCCGCATAATGGAGAAAATCTTCCAGTAATCGAAATTTATTCAGAAAGTCAGAACAATAAATTTGTAACAAAACCAATTGCTTCAAATATCAAAAAAATCATGCAGAGTTGGGGACCGGCTCCATCAAATCCTAGTCCTTACTACGAAAATTGTAAAATTTCAATTACCGATGACGACGGTTCTATTTTTATGAAAAACACGCAGGCTCAGGTAAAAGTTCGCGGAAACTGGACTTCAACTTACGACAAAAAATCTTTACGCGTAAAATTTCAGAAAAAACAGGGAATGCTTGGTCTGCATAACGGCGAAGAATTTAAAAACTGGGTTCTTATTGCAATGTACAAAGACTGGTCAATGCTCCGTGATTATACTGCGCAATATATGAGCAAATTGATTTCTCCGTATTATTCCAGCGATAGCCGGCTTGTAGAAGTTTATATTAATGATGTTTACTGGGGCGTTTATTTGCTTGCCGAACTTCAGGAAGTTTCTAAAAATCGTATAAATATCACAAAACCTAGAAAGGGCTATAAAGGAACTGATATCGGTTACTTGCTTGAGAGCGACACTTACGCAAAATATGAAGAAAAATCAAAGAATTTTGTGCTTGATTACAAACTTCCTATTTACGATATTGACGGAAATAAAGCGAGCAAAGGTCTTTTAATAAAAACGTTTACTATTAAAAATGACATAAATGATATGGAGCAGCACGATTTTATAAAAAAATACATGACGCTTTTGTGGGAACTTTGTTACGAGGCTTCATACAACAATAAATTCTACAAATTCAACAAAGATTATACGGAATTGGTGCCATCAGATGCAAAAGACTGTTTTGAATGTGTAAGCAGCGTGATAGATATTGATTCTTTGATTGACACTTACATTTTGAGCGAAATTTGTTGTGATGCCGATTTGTACTGGACAAGTTTTTATATGGATGTTGATTTTGGTAAAAAAGGAAATAAAAAACTAACATTTGAAGCACCGTGGGATTTTGATTCGGCTCTTGGAAATAAGGATTTTTGTTCTGATGGAAAGGGGCTTTATGCTGCAAAAATCGGCTGGGATACCGACAAAAAACATAAGGGAACTTGTAATCCCTGGATGATTGTTTTTGTACGCTGTGACTGGTTCCAGAAACTTGTTCGCGAAAAATGGAAGTCGGTTCACGATAATGATGTTCTTGGAAAAGTTTTGGAAAATATTGATTTTGTAACTACTCAATATAGAGCTTGCTTTGGACGAAATCAGAATAAATGGAAAAATATCGGTGAGGCATGGCGTTTTGGAACTGAATTGAGCAAAGAGTCTGCTGCGTGTACAACTCAGGCCCAGGCTTCAGCTTTTTTTGCAGAATGGTTACAGCGTCGTTTTTCCGGACTTGATGAATTGTGGCTTGAATAGTTATTTTGGGCTAAATTTTTGTGAATTAAACAGGAGACGTAAGAAAATGAAAAACACTTTTTTGGATTATGGCTATACTTCCGAAGAAATTGAAAATCGCGTAAACAGCACTTTTTACGAAATTTTTGAAGGAATGAACAGATTTTATTTTGGCGGATTGGACGATACCGGCTATTTTATGGATACCGGAAACTGTGATGCCCGTACAGAAGGAATGTCTTATGGAATGCTGATGTGCGTTATGCTTGATGTTGACGGCGATAAAAAAGAATATTTTGATAAAATGTGGAAGTTTGCCGTTGAGTTTATGTATATGGATGAAGGCTTTTTTAAAGGATATTTTGCCTGGTCTGTTGCTCCCGACGGAAAAAAGAATGCGTTTGGTCCTGCTCCTGATGGTGAAGAATTCTTTGCAATGGCTTTATTCCTTGCCGGTAAAAAATGGGGTGATGGAGAAGGCATTTACAATTATACAAAATGGGCTAAAAAAATATTAAGAACGTGTCTTCATCATACGGCTGATATGTGGGAAAAAGAAAGTGGATTGATTCGTTTTGTACCGGGCGGAAAATTCAGTGATCCGTCTTATCATCTTATGCATTTTTACCATTACTTTGCACTTTGGGCAGATGAATGCGACAGACCTTTCTGGAAAAAAGCCGAAGAAGCAAGCAGAAACTTTCTTATAAAAGCGTGTCATCCAAAAACTGGAATGAATCCTGAATATGCTAAGTTTGATGCAACTCCTGAACCATATGGTCCGCCAGAAGGACACGGTGATTTTTATAGTGATGCTTACAGAACCGGCGCAAATATTGGACTTGATGTTCTTTGGAATGGCGATGTTACCGGTGGCTTTTCTACAATTGCAGATAATCTTGTAACTTTCTTTGCAGATATTCCAACTGAAAATTTTTATAAATACAAGATTGACGGAACTCCAATTTTACTTGAAGACGGTACTCCAGAAAAAGCTCTTCATCCAATTGGGTTGCTTGCAACTTTAGCACAAACAACTCTTGCTTGTTCTCCTGCTGCAAAAGATTCTGCTGCAAAAATTGTACGCCGTTTTTGGGAAACTCCGCTGCGTACTGGTGAACGCCGCTACTACGACAATTGTCTTTATATGTTTGCAATGATGGCCTTGAGCGGAAAATACGCAGTAGAATAAGTTTTACTAAGGTTGTGCAGCGTTTATCATGGCTTCAAAAAACTCTGGTTCATACAAACTAAGATTTTTACGGTCAATTTGAGCCATGGTACCTTCGCTGTCATCACCGCAATCCCAAAAAAGAACGCTCATTTTGTGTGAACGGGCTTCGCGGACAAAATAATCAATCCATTTAATCCGTTCTTCAAGAGCAACTTTTTTACGTGCGGCACCTACTTCTCCATAAACAATTGGGAGTCCGCCACCTATTCGCAAAGGAGTTTCGCCATCTTCTACTTTTCCAAGAACAAAGTGATTATATAAAGTTTCAATGGTTTCTTTTGTTGCCTGTTTTTTTGCATCGTCATAAGCCTGATTTTCTTTTGTGCCGTCAAGAGAAGAGCCGAACGGATAAGAATGTACCGAAAGAATGAGCTTGTCGTTTGCAGAATCCTTCGGGAGCTTAAATTTTTTATCGATAATTGTTTTCTGGCCGGTACAAAGCGACGGAATTATTACAAAACGATTTGCGTTGTTTCCGCCGGTTGCGCGAATTGCATCCAAACAAACCTGATTATATTCATTCAAAACTTCGTATTCACGCGTACATTCTGCACAATTTGTTGCATCACTCCAGTAACCGCCGATTGAACCGTCTGCTTTATACCATGGCATTTTTAATCCCGGCTGCCATTCGTGGTCTGTTCTTCCACATGGATCTTCTTTGTGGTCATCCCGGGCATTTCGCGGTTCATTCATAGTTTCAAAAATTAAATGCTCGTCATAACTTGAATTAAAAGCCGTTGCTATTTGAGTCCATATTGCGCTTAAAAATCGTTTTGATTCTGCAATATCAGCTTCGTTTGTACAGACAAGATAACCGTCTCCATGTTTTAAAGGTTTGTTCATTGCCCTGGACGAAAATTTCTTGCTTCCATCATCTTGAACTGTAAATTCTGTAGTATGATCGCCGTGTACAGAATGATGTTCGTTTAAAATCACGTAATAGCCGATTTTTATAGCTTCATCTACGATATATTTTACGCGTGCCATCCAATCAGGATCAATCGTATAATTATCGTCAATAATGTGGCAGTACCAGGTGACAGGAATTCGGATTGATTTGTAGCCATTATCAAAAGCATACTGCAAAAGTTCGGGCGTAGATTCGGTTTTTTGCCAGTTAAATTCAGCTTCAAGTCCCTGCAAATCTGGATTTTCCTGCCAGCTGAAGGAATGTGCCTCAAAAGTATTTGCAAGATTCCAGCCGATTCCCATTTTATCTACAAGTTCAACTGCCGAAAGTTCAGAAATTGTTGCATTTCCATTTGAATCGACGATTGCGGGGGTAAGAATTTTGTTTTGCGTAAAACTTATGCTTTTAATCTTAATTGCAACTGGGAAATCTGTCATCGACTGAAGAAAAACAGATTTGATGTTCGATTTTTTATCTCTTTCAAGTGCAAGGTATTGAACAGTCCTTTTTCGTTCGCACAGCTGATAGGGGCTTGTGTCATCGGAGTAACGGCAATGCAAGCGGAATGGCTGGTTGTTTTCGCGGTTTACTGGTTCATATTCAATTCTGATGTAGCGGTAAAGTGAAGCGTCATAATTTCCAAGCCATATTTGAGCGCATTTCCATTTTGTTGCAATGTTCAGAGTGAAGTTTTCTTTATCGTAAGTGTCCCCGTCGGCTGTTGCAAGGCTGATTTTTGCTAAATCTAAAAAATTATCGTCGGTTGGTGGAAGAATTTCTTCCGTCTGGGTAGGGGAAGAGG
>JAILCM010000020.1 GCA_024680155.1 Treponema sp. | reverse complement strand
GAAGGTAATTCTGTTGCGTATGCAAGTGATGCGGGAACTCCTGGAATTAGTGATCCTGGGGCGGTTCTTGTTGATGTTGTAGTTGCTGCCGGGCATGAGGTTGTACCAATTCCTGGAGCAAGTGCGTTTGCTACTTTAATTAGTGCTGCGGGTAGTGGTGGTAAGACCGTAATTTTTGAAGGATTTCTTTCTCCAAAACCGGGAAGAAGACGTTCAAGATTGCGTGAACTTATGGCAACTGGGGATGCAATAATTTTGTACGAATCTCCGTTCAGAATTACTAAACTTCTTTCTGATATTGCCGATATTGATAGTACAAGACGGGTCGTGGTTGGACGGGAACTTACTAAATTGCACGAAGAAATTGCACGAGGTTCCGCTGAAGAATTGCGAAAAGACTTTGCAGAACGAGAATCTATAAAAGGTGAGTTCGCAGTTTTTATTTCCGGAACAAAAAAAATTCAACTTTCTGAAGAATCTGCCGATAATTAATGGTAGAGGGGTAGGACGTTATGATGATAGATAAAATTGGTGGTGTAAACCCGCTGAACAATGTTCAGAACATTCGCAAAACAGAAAATGCTGCTCGTGTAAGCGAAGATTTTGACTCAATCCATTTGTCTGACGAGGCTGTAGAAAAAGCCGAAGCTTACTATATGGAAAAAGTTGCCGCTGAAACTCCTGATGTACGTGCAGACAGAATTGCAGAGGTAAAAGAAAAGATTAAGGATCCTTCATATTTGAGCAATGCTGTAATTCAGTCAGCTGCTGAAAAATTTATGACAAGCGTTGGCCTTTAATCTCTCTTTTGTTGATTGATTTTAGTTAATTATTGACTTTTACATTATAAAAACATATTCTTAGTAAAAAGAAAGGCGGGGTTCTTTGTGATTCCGCCTTTTTTTAATTGAGAGAGACAAAAGTATGAATGATTTTATTTTTAGAATTAATCCAAATATTGTATTAGGCTCTTACACTGTAAGCAGATTAGGTCAGCAGGTAATGGAATGGGGAACCAGATTCATGGTAATTATGGACCCGATTCTTAATGACATGAATATTGCAGGAAAAGTGCTCCAGTCTTTGACCGACCGCAAAGTTGATTTTTTTGTTTTTAGCGAACTTACAGAAGGTGCAAATACAAAAACTGTTCAAAGAATTCTTGCATTGGCAAAAGAAGGTCATATTCACGGAATTATAGCTGTTGGTGGTCAAAAAGCAATGAATGTTGCCAGAGCCGCAGCCGCTTATTACAACGAAATTCACGATTTATATACTTTTGTTGACGGAGCAAATCCTACTACCTCACCGCTGCCTTGTATTTGTGTACCAACAACTTTCCGCTGCCCGTTTGTTTTTACTTCCGAAGTTCCAATTGCAGATTCAAGAAGCAACGAAATTCAAGTGCTTAAAATTCAAAATTCAGTTTGCCGCCTTGTAATTATAGATCCGAATCTTATGCTTTCGCTTACGGAAAATCAGCGTGCAATGATGTCTATGGAAATTTTGAGCATGGGAATTGAATCTTATCTTTCTCAAAAAGCAAATTTCTTTAGTGATATGTTTGTAGAAAAAGGACTGGAAGTTCTTTCGTATGCAATGAATGGTTCTCCGTCTTTGGATATTACAACTCCCGAAGAAATTCTTCTTGCTCAGGCTGGAATTATGATTTCTATGGCAGCTTCTTCAAGTTCACTTGGGTTATCTTCTATGCTCAGTCTTACAATTAATTCGCGTTACCGTTTGAATAAATCGCTGGTTTCTTCTATTTTATTGCCTTATGCTTTGGAAGATACTGCAAAATTCAAAAGTGCAAAATTGGAAAAACTTGCTCACATTATGCGAATTGTTCCAGATGACGTTACCGGTGATAAAGCAACAAAAGCTTTTATTGAAAGTGTTCGTCAGCGTATTGCAAAAGAAAATCTTCCTGCCCGCTTAAAGGATTTGCAGCTTACTATAGAGAAACTTTCGCTTGCAGTAGAAGATGCCGGCCGAATGTATATTATGAGTACTCTTCCGCGCAGTATGTCTACAGATGATGTTTTTGATTTTGTAAAGCAGGCGTTCTAAAAGCGGAAATTGGAACTTAGGTGGGGCTTGTTGTAAATGATTGAACCAGGAAAATTGTTTCAGCTTGAAGGCGGGCAGAAAAGACGAAAACTTGCACTTACTTATGGTGCGCTTGAACGTGATATCATCGGTATTGCAGAAAAAGGAACTGAATATTCTTTTACACAGCTTCTTCGCGCTGAATACATAAAAAAAATCACCGAAATTCTTTTAAAAGACCCAAAACTTCCGCCGCAAGCCGCAACAGAATTACGCGAACTTTTACAGGCCGAACCTCTTGATGAACTGCGACTTTGTAATGTTGCACGAAATCATCTTTTGGCAATAATTGGAACTTTCCCTGCAGAATGGGATTTAGTAATTGCGCCTCATGTTCCAACAAGCGACGAAAATGGAGTTGTTCGTAAACGTGAATTTTTCCCGGGAACTGCAGTTTATGCAGAAGATATCCGTTCTCCGTTTAATATTGGTTCAATTTTCAGAACTGCAGAAGCAATGGGAATGGAAAAAGTTTATATTTCGCCGTTTTGTGTTGACCCTGAACAACCACGTGCAGTTCGTAGTGGAATGGGTTGCATAGAAACTATGGGATGGACTCGCGCCGCTTTAAATGAACTTCCAGCTGATGTGCCGGTTTTTGCCCTTGAAACTGGCGGAACTGATATAAATGATTTTGTTTTTCCAAAGCAGGGAATCTGTATTATTGGTTCTGAAGAACTTGGAGTAAGCCCGGAAGCCTTAAAAAGAGCAGCTTATGGTCGAGTTTCAATCCCAATGAAAGGATTAAAAGCTTCTCTTAATGTGGGCGTTGCCTTTGGAATTCTTATGCAAAAATGGGTTGAATCTCTACTTTAATCCGTTTTCCATGCAGCCAATAAAATAATTCAACTTTTCTTCCGAATCAATCTTAAAATATTCAAGAACTTCTTCGTTCAGCTGGTAAAATTCTGCCATTCCTTTCTGGTAGTACTGAATTATATCAGCAAGATAAATATAGTAGATTATTTCTTTAAGATCCTCTGGAGCGTGCGACGGATCATTATGATATCTAATTGCATTCTGGAAAGTTTCCGGGAATCCCCAGCTTGTAAGCAGCCAGTAACCGCTCTTTGCATGTATTGAATTTTTGTAGAACAATCTTACAACATTTTCGTCCATATCAAGCAGAAGAGCTTTTTGTTCTATAAGAACTTTTTGACCGCTCGTTGCATATTCTGTAAATACGCAGGCAAAATCATGAAGTAAACCGTAAATAAAAAGTTCATCTGCAGTTGCAAGTTTAGTCGGGAAATTCTTTGCAAGATTGTATACAAAGAACGCAACTTTATAAGAATGATGCCAGAAATCAAAATCATCCGGTGTATCAGAATCATCCAAAAGTCTGATTTCTTTATTTTCTTCGGTAAAAATCTGTTTAAGTTTTTCGTGACCAAGAGTTTCGATTGCAGTTTTATATTCTCTTGCATTTGAATCTTGTTCCAATGAATTCTTAAAAAGTAGCAGGGTAAGTGTAACGTCGTGGCTTATAATATCTGCAATTTCTTTTGAATCCATTTCTTCTTTTGCAAGAGCAGTTTTTAAAGCATCAAAATTGGTTTTTATAACAGGAATTGAATTAATGTTGTCGTTAAAATCACGTGCAAGTGATTCTATATCAGCTTTAATTTCGGAATTTAACGGAAGGTCAATTCTTGTGATTGTTTCTTTTGCAGTTGAAATTACTTTATAATTATTTTTTGAAAGCCCGATTTTTGTAAGCATAAGAATGATGATGATGATTCCAAGTCCTGCTCCTTCTGTCTGGTCAAGAACTTTTGTCATAACTTCTTCTATATTATCGTACTGCTGGGCGGTATCAAGTTTTTCCTGAATACGTTCCTGTTCAAATTTTGTAAGAATACAGTTATTGCGGATTTCAATTTTTATAAATTCATCGTTCTGCTGGATGCGGAATTTTATATAAAGGCCTGCTTTTTTTTGTTCTTCAAGATAATGCTGGATGTTTGTAAGCGTGTCTTCCTTAAAAGTAATCATTCCCAGGTTGTATTCGTCTTCGTTGTTGATGTCAAGATTCTTTTCCTTAAAGTAAATACGCTTTGTGTTTGCTTTTTTTGCATTTGTTAGAAGTTCGCCAAGACAGAAGTTTAGATATTCAGTCATGTGTTCCTGATGACATTCAGTTAAAAAATCATTTAGAACATCATGAATATACATTTCCATATTTCGTGGTAAAGTATAGGTGGTAACTTCAATAGGAGTATGCAGCTGGACGGCGGTTTTTATTTTTTCCTTGTCTATGTTCTGCAACGTATCTTCAACATCAACATTATTCATAGGCTATATTCTACTTCATAATTTGTTAAATGTAAAAATAAAAATGCCTAAAACTCAATCTTTTTTAAGTAAAATGCAGTTTTTTAGTAGAAATTTTAGAAATGATTTTAAAATATTTTTAAGATATTTTTTCTTTTTAAATATTTGTGATATAATTTTACCATTATGGAAGTAATTCTTGGTATTCCTGCGGTTGATGGAACTGGTATTGGAACTGCATACGTAATTCCAGAACCTGTAAAAAGAGCAATTCCGCAGCATCACATTAAAATAGAACAAATTAATAAAGGCTGGAACCGTTTTCTTGACGCGGTTGAAATTGTAACTGTACGTCTTGGTGAGCAACTGGAAGGTCTTTCGCGTACAGACAAAAAAGATAAAGTTCAGCGTGAAGTTTTTGAAACTTACATCCTTATGCTTGAAGACCCGGTTTTTAGAAAGGAACTGCGGGATTTTTACGAAAAAGAGCTCTTTAATATAGAATATACTGTTCAATTTAAAGCTGATGAATATGCACAAAAATTAAAGCAGGCCGGAAACTATTATCTTTCTGAACGTGCAAAAGATATTACCGATGTTTTTGATTTAATTCTTGATGAAATGCTTGATATTCATCCGTTTGATATTAATCAGGTGCCGGATGGTTCAGTAATTCTTGCAAATTCTTTAAGTTCTGCCGATACAATCATTCTTTCTAAACGGAAGATTGCGGGGCTTGCACTTTCGGAAGGTGGAGTTTCAAGTCATGTGGTAATTCTTGCGCGTAACTATGGAATTCCAACTGTTGTAGGACTTGAATCAATTAATAAAAAAGTTCGGAATGGTGAAACGGTAATTGTAGACGGAAAATCAGCTGAAATTCTGGTAAGTCCTGACCGCGGAACAATTGAAGATTATAAACGAAAAATCCGTGAAGAATATCAGCGTAAACTAAAATTGCGTGCTTATCTGGATAAACCGGCTCTTACTAAAGATGGAACCGAATTCAAACTTTACGCAAACATTGGTACTCCCGAAGAAGCAGAAATTGCAAAAGCGGAAGGTGCTGATGGAATCGGGCTTTTTAGAACGGAATTCCTTTATATGTCGCAAAATGGAGCTTCTTTAAATGCGGCTGCACGTTCATTCAGTGAAGACACTCAGTATGACGCGTATAAATATGTTCTTGAACTTATGGACGGAAAACCTGTTACAATCCGAACTTTGGATGCCGGCGGTGATAAATTAATTAATTCCGTTGATATTCCAATTGTTGATGAAAAAAATCCATTGATGGGATTGAGAGCTGTTCGTTTAAGTCTTGCGTGCCCGAATGTTTTAAAAACTCAGTTGCGTGCTTTGTTCCGTGCGAGTGTTTATGGAAATTTGCGGATTATGTTCCCGCTGATTACGAGTGTAGAGCAGGTTCGTTCGTGTCTTGAAATTATAAAACAGGTAAAAGCTGAACTTGATTACGAAAAGATTCCGTATAAGAACGACGTTCCTGTTGGAATTATGGTCGAAACTGCTGCCGCTGCCGTTGTTTCTGATTGCCTTGCCCGCGTAAGTGATTTTTTCAGTCTTGGTACAAACGACCTTGCCCAGTATACGCTTGGAGTTGACCGTGAAAATCAGCATGTAAGCGCTTTGTACGATGAATTTAATCTTGCTGTTCTGCGCCTTATAAGAATGACTGTAAATGCTGCCGACGATGCCGGAATTGATTTATCGGTTTGTGGAGAAATGGCCGGCAGACAGGATAGTGTAATCGTTCTTGGAGGAATGGGAATCCGTCATTTAAGTATGAGCCCAAAACTGATTTCCAGCACCAAAGAACTTTTGTCCCGCTTTACAATTCAGGAACTCCAGGCAATTTCAGACCGTCATTTGAACAAATTCTGGGATGAAGGGATTACACGGTAATTGCGAATCATCAAGGAATTTTGTATTATATAAGCTATGAGTGATACAAAAGATTTATGTCCTTGTGGTTCAGGAAAAAAATACGGCGAATGCTGCGAACCAATTATCAAAGGAACTATTAAAGCTCCTACTGCTGAAGCTTGTATGCGTGCACGCTACAGTGCTTATGTAAAACACGAAATTGATTTTATTATTTCTTCATGCGAAGAAGGTGACGGAATTGCCGAAATCGACAAAAAGGCTACCGAAGACTGGAGCCGCGAATCTCAGTGGAACGGTTTAAAAATCCTCCGCACAGAAAAAGGCGAAAAAGAAGACGAAGCAATCGTTGAATTCGAAGCTGATTATACTTTGCACCAGATGCACGATATTCACCACGAAATTTCTGCATTCAAAAAGATTGACGGTGACTGGAAATATGTTGCAGGAAATGTAATTCCAACAACTGTAAAACGCGTTGGTGCAAAAGTTGGCCGCAACGACCCATGTCCATGCGGATCTGGCAAAAAATACAAACAGTGCTGCGGCCGCTAATTACGATGAGTAGCACAAAAAAGGCGAGCAGTGGCGCAGCGTTTTTTGTGCGTTGTTCAAAAAAAATTACGGAGTAATTTTACCAATTATATGCTTAAAACAGGATTCCACTCTATAGAAGAGTTTCTCCACGCAAACCAGGGGCTTTCCGGAGCAAAAATTTTTTACTCCAAGCCGGGGCCTCGCGTTAAAAAAATTCTTGCAATGGCAAAAGAAGCTGGAGTTGAATCAATTCAGGTTGAAAATAAAAAACTTGATGAAATGGTAGCTCCTCTTGCAGAAGAACTCCGTGATCACCGTGGAATTGTACTTGAAACAGGCGGACAGGAACAGAAAAAATCTGCACAGGTTGATTTTGACGAATGGTTAAAATTGAATGCAGAGGGAAATCGTACTGTTGTTGTTTTAGACAAAATTACCGACCCGCACAATGTTGGTGCAATTTTGCGTAGCTGCGATCAGTTCGGGGCTTCACTTGTAATTATGCCTGAACATAACAGTGCAAATGACGTTGCTCAAAACGAAGTTATTGCCCGTACAAGTGCGGGTGCAAGCGCGTGGGTTCCATTCTGCATTGTAAATAATCTCGTTCGCGCGGTTCAGCAGTTAAAAGAAGCTGGATTCTGGGTGTATGGAGCTGATGCCGGTGGAACAAATTGTGGAAAAATTGACTTTCCGCAAAAAACAGTTCTTATCATGGGTAGCGAAGGAAACGGTATTTCAAAGCTTTTGGAAGAGCAGTGCGATTCAATTGTTTCTATTCCAACTTGCGGAAAAATAGACAGTCTTAATGTTTCTGTTGCGGCTGGAGTTCTTTTATATGAACTTTATCGTCGGCAGAATTAAAATATAAAAAAAAGTGGCATAGGAGATAGTAAAATGGCAGAAATCAAGGACCATCCAACTTTCCAGGACGAAATTGCTTTAAAAGCAGTGCGAAAATCAACTTTGCGTTCATTAAAAGTAAAAAAGAATTGCAGATTAAAGAAATTGCGTGAAGATTACGAAAATGCGGTTCGCGAAGTTAATCTTCAGTATGCGCAAGATCCGGAACGTCTAAAAGCAAAATATGCCGCAGATGATTATGCAAAATCAGAACGCGCTAGAAAACGTGCTGCAAAAAAAATCGAGATGAAAAAGAAAATCATTCAGAGTGAAGCTCAGTCACGGCGTCTTACAATGGGCGAAGAAATTGCCAGTGCTATTGTTCAGGGACTTGGAGCAATCATCTTTGTTGCTGCAACTGCCATTCTTGATACTGTTGCCATGCGTGATGTAACCGACTTTTTCAGTACTACAATTGTTTTTTATTCGTTGTTTGGTGCTTCAATGTTCTTAATGTACATTTTTTCGCTTCTTCGTCATGCTCTTACTCCTTTTGCTGCAAAAACAGTTTTTAATCGACTTGCACACGTTTTTGCTTATCTTGTAATTGGTTTTGGTTATAGTGTTTATACAATCACAAAATTGCAGGGTGTAACTGGTTGGGTTTTGTTTGGCGTAGTTTGGGCAATGCTGATTACAGGAATCTTCTTTTATGCGATTGCCGGCCGAAAATATGAACTTTTGAACATCATTTTTACAGTTCTTTCGGGAATTCTTGGTGTTGTTGTAGCTTCTATTCTTTACCAGGGACAGGGACTTCCAAAACAAAGTTTTTCTATGCTTTTGGTTGGTGGAATTGTTTATCTTGTGGGAATTGTTTTCTATAATCTTAAGAAAATCCGTTACATGCACTTTATTGCCAATTTGATTATGCTTTTTGGAAGCGTATCAATCTTTTTCTCGTTGTTCTTTATTAACGGCTAGAAAAAAATACACTTGTTTTTCGTTTGAACATGCGGTAAAAATTTATGTTAAAAAAAATTGCTGCTTTTTTCAAAAAAGAATTGATGCTTTCTGTTGCTCTTGTGGCAGCGATTGCATCACTTTTTATTACTCCTCCCTCACTTGAATTATTAAAAGACATCGACTGGAAAACTCTTGCAACTTTATTCATGCTTCTTAGCGTTCTTGAAGGATTTAAAAAAGAAAATATCTTTCAACCGCTTTTACAGCGCACCGGAAAAATCAGCACAATGCTTGGGCTTTCGTTCTTCTTTGTTTTTTCAGTCTTTTTTTCTTCAATGTTTGTTACAAATGACGTTTCTCTGATTATTTTTGTTCCACTTACAATCATTTTGTTCAGGGCGGGGGGAAAAGAGCAGTACACAGTTCCGGTTTTAGTTTTGGAAAATATTGCGGCAGTTCGCGGTTCCCTTCTTACACCGTTTGGAAGTCCGCAGAATCTTTTTTTGTTCAGCCAGAGCGGAATTAGTGCGCCAAAATTTATGTTGATGATGCTTCCTTTGTGGATTGCGTCTGCCATTTTGCTTTCATGCTTTCTGCTTTTTATGTACCGCAAAGATTTACGCCAGAAAATTCAGATTAATCAGGAAGATTTTGCTGAAAGCTGGCAGCTGGAACGAAAAAAATACCGCATTTTGTACATCAGTCTTTTTGTGCTTGTGATTGCGACAATCGTTTCAAGAACCAGATTCTGGTGGGCAGTTACCGCTTTTGTTGCTCTTGCTCTCATTATTTTTGATATAAAAATTCTTATCCGCACCGATTACGTTCTTTTGCTTACGTTTTTGTGCTTTTTTATTTTTTCTTCATCAATTTCTGCAAACCCGGCCATTTCTGAATTCTTAAAAAAACACGTTGCTGGAAATGAATACTGGTGGAGCATCCTTTTGAGCCAGGCAGTTTCGAATGTTCCTGCTTCTATAATTTTGTGGCCTTTTACAACCAATTTGCGCGCCCTTTTGTATGGGCTTGATTCTGCAGGCTTGTGTTCGATTATCGGTTCACTTGCTTCTGTTATAAATTACCGCCTTTATTCACGTGAATACCCTGGACGTGCCCTTTATTTTATGAAGTGGTTCCAGATTATAAGTCTTGCCTTCTTTGCAATCATTGTTGTGCCACAGTGGTTCCTTGCTAATGTGTAAGTGTTTTATTGTAAAATTAAGACAGATATTTTAGTAAATTTATTCTATATATTGCATTTCAATTTGACATCAAAGTATTCTTACGTTACAATTAAATGTGAACTTTTCTAATTTAATAAAATAGGAGAAAGATTATGCCAACATGGATTTGGTTCATTATTCTTCCTGTTGTTGGAATTGTTCTTGGATGGATTATTCGCTGGCTTTATGCCAGATTTCAATTATCGGCATCAGAACAGAAAGCGGAACGTGTAAAACAGGACGCTATTAAGGAAGCTGAAGCACAGAAAAAAGAAATTTTGTTAAATGCAAAAGATGAGCTCATTCGGGAAAGAAATCAGCAGGAAAAAGAAAACAGAGAACGTCGTGCTGAAGTTCAGCGCTACGAGGCAAGAGTAAACAAAAAAGAAGAATTGCTTGACCAGCGTGCAGCTGAATTCGACAAAAATGAAAAAGAACTTGCAGAACAAAAAGCTGCAATGGTAAAACGTGAAGAAGTGCTTTCAAAGCAGGAAGTTATGTACCGTGAAGAACTTGAAAAAATCTCCGGTTTGTCTGCTCAGGAAGCAAAAGAGCTTATTATCAAGAATCTTGAAAACGAAGCTCGCCACGATGCACAGGCTTTAATCAATAAAATTGAACAGGAAGCCCAGCTCACAGCCGAAAAAAAGGCAAAAGATGTACTCGTTACTACAATTCAGCGCATTGCTCCAGAAGTAACCAGCGATATTACAGTTACAACAGTATCTCTTCCAAGTGATGAAATGAAAGGACGTATTATCGGTCGTGAAGGTCGTAACATCCGTACTTTGGAAACTTTAACTGGTGTTGATATTATTATTGATGATACACCTGAAGCTGTTGTAATTTCTTGTTTTGACCCGGTTCGTAAGGAAATTGCAAAAGAATCTTTGGAACGCCTTATTTCTGACGGAAGAATCCATCCTGCCAGAATTGAAGAAATTGTTCAAAAAGTTACACACGAAGTTCAGAACAAGATTTACGAAGAAGGTGAAAAAGCCCTTTTTGATCTTGGAATTCATAACATGAATACAGATGGAATCCGTGCACTCGGACGTTTGTATTTTAGAACAAGTTATGGTCAGAATGTTCTTACGCACTCAAAAGAAGTTGCTCGTGCCGCAAGTATGATTGCTGCTGAAATTGGTGCAAACCGTGAACTGGCAAAACGTGCTGCAATTTTGCATGATATTGGTAAAGGTGCAGAAAACGATAGTGATCAGAATCACGCAGAAGTTGGAGCAGAAATGGCTCGTAAGATGGGCGAAGATGCACTTATTATAAATGCAATTGCGGCTCACCATAATGATGTTCCGACAGAATCTGTTGAAGCTGTAATTGTTCAGATTGCAGATGCAATTTCCGCGGCTCGCCCTGGTGCTAGACGTGAAACAATTGATAATTATGTAAAACGTCTTGAAAATCTTGAGGCAATTGCAGAAGGCTTTAATGGTGTTGAAAAGGCTTATGCAATTCAGGCTGGTCGTGAACTTAGAATTCTTGTTAATAACGAAAAGATTCCAGACAGCGAAGTTAAAGAACTTGCTCGAGGAATTGCAAAACAGATTGAAAGTGATTTGCGTTATCCTGGAAGAATTCGTCTTACTATGATTCGAGAAACTCGTATTGTTGAATACGCTCGCTAATTGATAGTACTGATTATCTTAAAAGATTTAATCAACATATAAAAACATTGCAGAATCAATTGGTGATTTTGCAATGTTTTTTTTATGTCGTTTTGTAGAGGGAGCTTGTGTAGTAGGGCTAGAATCTTAATCCGACGTATGCTGCAAAAATGTTGTCGTAATTATTATTACCGCGTGGCATGCATCTGTAGTAAAATCCTACCATTGGACAAAGAGCGGCATCTGTATCATAAAGAAAATCATATTCCAAAGAAAGTCTGAATCCGTTTCCCCATTTTGCCATGCATGAACCTTTTAGAGTACTTTCTTCATCATCAATATTTACAAAATCGCTTCTATTTCCGAACGCATAAGCAATCGAAAAACTTAATCCATTAAATCCGGGAAAAATTTTAATTCCAGAATAAAGGGCATAATCAATTGTGTGATAATATAAAGCATCCTTGAAAATAAAATCTGCAAAAACATCTGCACCTGCAAAAATATGGACTGGTTCTGTAAGATGGAATGCAACGTCAGCGCTTGTTCCAATTAAGATTTTTGCGGCTGAACTGTCGGTGTAAAGTATATTATCTTTTGCAAGGTCGCCGTTAGTATGTACGTTGAATCCTGAAGAAAGAGAAACTCCAAAATCAATGTAATTAGAACGCGCGGAACAAGGAATCACCATAAAAAAAATGAGAAAAATTATAAAATAAGATTTTTTTTGCATGTGCACTCCTATTTCTTGCAAAAGAAAACAAATTTTTAGTCGTTAAGATAAATAATTGCACCAAGAACAATCAGATGGTAAGAAAAATCATAAACCCATCTAAGAAAGTTAAAGTTGCTGCTGTGGTTAATAATTCCGTTTTTACCAATAAAATCAATAAGAATAATAGCGATAATCCAAACAATCATGGTGATTATCATGATTACATTGCCAAAAACACCGAAGCGGTCACCAATAAAAAGTTTAAGAATCAGAAAAATTCCAGTAAGAAGTTCAATTACGCCGTATGAAATAACGATTATTGTTTCAATTGTTGAATTTTCAAGTATATTTCTAAGAGCCGCTGCTCCTGCATCACCGCCACCTTGCAATGCCCAGATTCCGGAAACTGCAAGCATAGCTCCCAATGCAATCTGTAGAAGAATTCGTCCGAATGAATAATGTGTTGTTTTTGTTGCCATAATAGCCTCCATATTTTTTTTGATTTATTTAAATACTACTTTAAAAGTCTGGAATACAAGTTTAATATCGGGTGAAAATTCAAATCCTAAGACTGCGCCTTCATCTTCAAGGTATTCCTGCTGACGTTCGCGCCATGCACCAAGATTTTCGTCTTCACCTTCCTGCTGTGCCATTTCCCATGTTACTTCATTAAACGGAACAACATTTACTGACTGAATTTCAATTACACAACGCGGTGTATTTGCTTTGTCTACTACAATATAAAGTTCTCCAGAAACTGGAAGAGGTTCCTGATCAATTGCGTAAGTTGACCAACTTGTAAAAAATGCAGTTTTTTTATCGGTAAGGACGAGCGTAATAAGTTCCGCGCCAACAAATCCCTTTGCTTCAAAAAAAAGGTCGCCGGCACATTTATCTTCAGAATTTCGTCCTGTTTCGGCTAAGAATTTATTCCAATATTCATCAAGTTCGGTCATTTTTTTTGTTCTCCGATGAACTTATTTTTTTAATAGTTTAAAAATGAATGCAAGTAAAAAGAAAATGCTTGGAACAACTGTGCATATTAGAGAGGCAAGTGGAATTTCAAAAACAAAAGCGTGTCCTAAAGTAAAAACTCCAAGTTGCACCATAAGTTCAAAAACGAGTGCCGCATAAGAAAGTAAAAATCCAATTACCATGAACATCCATGAAAGTTCGCGGGTTTTAGACATAATCATGATTGCAAAAAATCCGACTACGCCGCCAAGAACAAGCTTAATTATAAAAAGCAGGATTTCTGGATTCATTCTGCGCCTCCTGTTTTCTGCGTTTTTTGTGGTTGAAACGGTGATTTTTTCAGTTTTTCAAAAACACCTTTATCTGCACCGAAAGGAACAATTGAAGGTGAATTATAATCAGGATTTATGAGAATTCCGTTTGCAAGACAATGAAGAACAAAGGCATCATAATCTTCGCGGGCAATTTTTGGGTAAAGATATGGACCTTCGCGTTTCCAGTATTTTGTAAGAATTGTGTCGTAAATGAACCAGTCTTCTTCTTCGCGGTTTTGGAGTGCGGCAATAAGATTGTAAATTGCACGAGTAATTCCAGTTTTTAGTGCAAAAGGAACTGTAAGTTTTGAAACAGGAACAGTTGCTTCTTCCTGTGAAACTGCAAGAATGTAAATTGAATCTGTCCACGGAAGTGGCGGCTCAATTATTACGCATTTTACGTCGCTCCAATTTATTCCGCTTGTGCTCCATGGTCGGTAGAAATTTGTACTTTCTGGTGCAATTAAAAGTCCTGTTTTCATTGCACTCATTTTATCAGAGAAAAAATAAGTTTTTCGCGGTGAATCAAGAAGTTCAGATACAGCTTTTGAAAGGCGGTCGTTTTCTTCGCAAATGAAGCCGCCCGTCTGCCCTCGGTTAAGAACGTTCTTTAGCATTGTAAAAGCGGAATCACCACGCCAGCCAAGAATTGCACGTCCGTTTTCCTGGTATAAATCTGTAATGCGAACGCCTTTTTTTGTATATAAAAAGCTGTTTCTTGCGCGGGTTACAGGTCCATAGAGATTGTACAATTGCTGATATAATGCTTCTGAAGTCATATATTGTTCCGTATCCTAAAAAGTAAAGACAATTTTTCCTTTTTTTAAGTCCGCAGTAACTGAACCGCCGTTTTTAAGTGCACCAAAAAGAACTTCGTCTACAAGAGGATTTGCAATCAAGTTTTCGATTGTACGAGACATATTTCTTGCACCAAATTCTTTTGAATAGCCTTGTTCTGTAAGGTAATCAATACATTTTTGTGTGGCTGTAAGTTCAATTTTCTTAGTTTTGATTCTAGCTGCAAGTTTTGCGATTTCTTTTTTACAAACCATTTTTGCAACTTCCATACTAAGGTAATTAAATGGAATTACAGCGTCGAGTCGGTTTCGGAATTCAGGTGAGAATTCTTTATTTACAGCGTCAGTAAGAATAAGTTCCGCGTCATCAGAAATTTCTGAACCAAATCCAATGCCAGGTTTTTCAATGTCGCGGGCACCTGCATTACTTGTCATAATAATTATGCACGAACGGAAATCAGATTTTCGCCCCTGATTGTCGGTGAGAATTCCATAATCCATTACCTGTAAAAGAATGTTGTAAATATCTTCGTGTGCCTTTTCAATTTCGTCAAAAAGAATTACTGCATGAGGATTTTTGCGAACGTCTTTTGTAAGCTGACCGCCTTCTTCAAAACCAACGTATCCCGGAGGAGAACCAACAAGCCGGCTCACAGAATGTTTTTCCTGATATTCGCTCATGTCATAGCGCAAAAGCGGTTCTTTTAAAATGTCAGCGAGTGTTTTTGCAAGTTCCGTTTTACCGCATCCGGTTGGTCCAACAAAAAGATAACATGCTTCAGGTTTGTCTGGATTGCGGAATCCTGCTCTTGCGCGTTTTACTGCTTTTCCAAGAATTTCAACGGCTTTTTCCTGACCGAAAATTTCTTTGCGCATATTTTCTTCAATAAGGCGAAGATTTTCTTTTGAATCATTTGAAATTGAATCAATCGGAAGTTTTGCCATTTTAGCAGTTACGGTTTTGATTATATCAACGTTTACTGAAGGAAGTGTTGAACTGGTTGCGGTTACGGCTTCTGGGGCATCAGTTTCTGCAGTTTTTTGAACGGTTGTGATTTTGTCAGTTCCCTTAAATCCGCCGTTTTTCTTAATAAATAAGAATGCTCCAGCTTCATCCATAATATCAATTGCCTTATCTGGTAAACGTCGGTCCGGCAAATACTGAATTGCATAATCAACAGCAGTTTCCAAAGCTGGAACAGAATATTTTACATGATGATAATCTTCGTATTTTTTCTTAAGCCCTTTGAGAATTTGAACAGTTTCGTCTCGTGTTGGCTCAGAAATATCAATTTTCTGGAAGCGGCGGGCGAGGGCTCTATCCTTTTCAAAATGTGCCGCAAATTCTTCAAAAGTTGTAGAACCGATTACGCGGGCTTTTCCTGTTGCAAGAATCGGTTTTAAAAGATTTGCCGCATCAATTTGGGAACTTCCGTTTGAACCGGCTCCCATAATCATGTGTATTTCATCTATAAACAAGATAGATTTTTCTTTTTCTTTAAGCTCGTCTATAACCGAATGAAGGCGCTCTTCAAAGTCACCGCGGAATTTTGAACCTGCAAGCAAAAGTCCAATATCAAGACTGTAAATTGTACATCCTTTTAAAGAAGCAGGAACTTTTCCTTGAACAATGCGCTGTGCAAGTCCGTAAGTGATTGCAGTTTTACCAACACCAGCATCACCAACATGGAGCGGATTATTTTTTGTTCGACGGCAAAGAATCTGAATTGTTCGTTCAAGTTCTTCTTCGCGGCCAATCAATTCATCAAAAAGTCCTTGTTTTGCCTGTTCTGTCAAATCAACTGCAAAACGTTTTAATCCGCCTTCGTTATTTGAACCTGGCATTTCCTGCTGCCCTGAAACAGGTCCCTGATTCGGTTTATCTGCGGACTTTTTTTGAGTTCCGTGAACACCTTTTATTTTTGTAATTGTTTCCAAAAGTTTGTATCGGTCAGTTCCGCTGCTACGCAAAAAATAAGAACAGAAATTTCGCTTTTCGTCGAACATTCCAACAAGAACGTCGGTGATATCAATCATTTCGGATTCGCTGGAAATACAATGCATTACAGCACGGTTCATTACAGCCTGAAATCCTGCCGATTCAATTGGGCCGCCTTTCATAAGATCCGGATTTGCATTTTCGGAAACAACTGGCATTTTGGTAGAAAGATATTCGTAGAGATTTGATTTAAGGGCTTCGTTATCGCTTCCGCTTTCGTATAAAAGATGAGCAACAAAATCATTTTGAATTGCAACAGAAAGAATGTGTTCCGGTGTAAAAAACTGATGATTTGAGGCTTTTGCTTTTAAAAGTGATTCCGACAGAATTTTAGTAAGCATGGGACTTACTTTCATCTGTTTTACGTTTGCCTGATTTTCGTTTTTACTCAACTTCTACCCTCAAAGGAAAGCCGTTTTGTTTAGCAGCATTTTTTGTAAGAACAACCCGCGAAACTGCAATATCATAAGTGTATGTTCCAACAACCGCAGAACCTTGTTCGTGAACAGTTCTCATCAAGTTATGAGCATCTTCGTTTGATTTGTTAAAAATAGAAACAAGTACATCAACAACAAATTCCATAGTAGTAAAATCGTCATTGTAAAAAACGACATCGCGTTCTGGAGGAAATTCGATAGATGTTCCTTCTGCAACACTGTTTCCAGTCTGTTCTGATTCATTCCTTAATTCGCTCATATAGAAGAATATAGCACAATTTTTGACTGTTTCCAATAGAATTCGATTTTTTTAAAAATGAAAATTTAGAGAAAGCCCGCAACGCCTGCTTTTTTAAGAAATTTTCCTAATGAAAAATTTTACGAACTGTGTTAAAATATATATAAACTTAGAAAGTTAATTTTTGGAGGCAAAAATGCGTATTAAATCTGTGTTTTCACATGCATTTGAAAAATATGGAAAGGTTCTTAACGGCTACGATGTTACTGACCTTTTGAAAAAACTTGACGAAACTACAAAAAAGCCGGCTGATTCAGTAATTTATGAACCAGGTGATGCAGGCTTGGAAGCTTTGCCAATCGCAAAAGAATTTAGCGACAATGCTTACGGTGGAATGCCAATTCAGGTTGGTTATTGCAACGGTTACAATACAAAATTGAACTGCCTTGAATATCACCGCGGTTCAGAATTGAATATTCCTGCAAATGACATGGTTCTTCTTCTTGCTTCTTTGCAGAACGTAAAAAACGGAATTCTTGATACTTCAACAGTAGAAGCATTCTATGTTCCAAAAGGAACTGTAGTTCAGGTTTACGAAACAACTTTGCATTATGCTCCATGTAATGCAGTTAAATTTGGCGAAGTAAGTAAGGAAGGTTTCCGCGTAATCATCGTTCTTCCAAAAGATACAAATACCGAAAAACCAAAGATTGAAGAAAAGAATCTTGAAGATAAATTGCTTTGGGCTCGCAACAAGTGGCTCATCGCTCATCCAGATTCAAGCGAAGCAAAAGCAGGTGCATTTGTTGGCTTAAAAGGTGTAAATATTGATTTGGCTGGAAACTAATTTGTAAAATTTAATTTCCGCTGAGTTTTATTAAAAAAAGGGGTGGGGCTGTCCATTTTGGGCAGCCCCTTGTTGTAAGTTTTCCTTTTTTTTGAGTATAAGCTAGCGGATAAGTTTTCGTCAGAATATCTTAGTTTCTTCCCAGGTAAACTTCACCTACTTCGGAATCTGTAAATCCTAAAGTTCCGTTTTTCTTAAAGAAAGTGTTGCAGTCCCACAAGAACGGACAATAATTATAGGCATCACAGTTATCAAGAACGTTTTTGAGCCATTTTTCCATGCCATCTTTTTTTGTATAAGTTCCGTTTGA
>JAILCM010000015.1 GCA_024680155.1 Treponema sp. | reverse complement strand
ATTGCCGTACTTGATACGGCAATCTCTCTAATAAAAGTACGGAGTCTTTTTCATGGCGTATTTTATATAAACAGAAAAACGGTGAGTATCTGCGGAACTTCCCGAAGTTGTTGAGTTAGTTTTTGTATAATCCGTTGCTGTATGAGATTTTGTATAAGTAACACCTTCGATAATCGGCTGATGATAAAAACAGTAACTTGTTCCAATAGAAAAATTATTCCAAAAATTATATTCCATCGAAGTAAAAATACTGCTCGTTTTAAATGAATCTTCCATTTGATCATTGTAATCAGAACCTGTAGAGCGTTTATCATTTGTAAAATGCGTATCAACAGAATTGATCAATGTGTAACAGCTAAATTTATAATCAAAATGAATATTCAGTCGTTTTAAAACCTGAAAATCCAGACCAAGTCCAAAAAAAAGATTATGATGCTCGTGACTATAATCTATTCCAAAAAGCTGACCTTTTTTATAATAAGTTGCCAGTGGATCATCATAAGCAGTTGCATTCGGATTATTTGGATAAGTTGAACCATACCAACCTGCCCCATTATATCCCGAAAAATAATAATAGCTGTAATCATATTTAAAAGAAGGAATTACACTGGCACAAAAATAATTTCCAATCGATTCAGGAGTTACAGGCAAGTCACCGAATAATCCAATCGAAAAAGTTTTTCCCTCGTTCATGTATTCTTCACTTTCAGAAAGATTCGTTTTCATAGAATGATTTGTCGCGTGCATCCAGTCAGAATCATACATATAACCGCTGTCACCCGGAACTCCAAAAGAAAAACTTGTATCAAGTCCTATCCACTTCCAGCCAAATTCAGATTTCATTCCAATTTCATGATTTTTTAAATTCCAGTTGAGTTCGCTAAGTTTATATTGCACATTTTCCGAATCCTTTGCAAAAACAAATTCGTTTAAAGTGCCAATTTCATAAAAATAAAGCGGTTCTACAGAAAAATGAAAGCCAAGTTCGGTGAAGAGATTTGTTTTATAATCAGTGTAATTTAAATCGGAATCAAAATCCTGTGAAACTGCAGAAAAACTTACATAAGAAATCAAAAAAAGCGCACAGAAAAATCGTTTTAAACTCAAAATCTTCATAATATATTTTCGGCAGATTTTTTGCCTTTATCCTACGCTTCCAGCGGATCTATTCCAAAAATTTTAGCCAGTTGTTTGCGGGTAGCATCCATGTCTTTTGGGTATGGGGCTGTAAAACTTACTTTTTCGCCGGTTGCTGGATGTGTAAATTCAATTTTATAAGCATGAAGCGCAAGTCGGCTCAAAAGCGGGCGTTCTTCTTCTTCGTCGCCGTTCCATTTGCGTTTGATTTCGCTTAAACGAACAGGCTTTTGATTTCCACCATAAAGCGGGTCGCATACAATAGAAAATCCATTTTCTGCAAGATGAACGCGAATCTGGTGAGTTCGTCCGGTTTTTGGTTTAGCTTCAATCCATGAATAAGGACCACAGTTTCCAATTACATGAAAATCGGTTACAGAAGGTTTACCAAATCTTTTATTTGCAACAGTTCTATGGCGGGCATCTCCATCAGGTTGAAGTGCTAAATCAACATGTAAATCCTGCCAGAGAGGATGACCATAAACCAAAGCATGGTAAGTTTTTTGAACAAGACGTTTTTCAAACTGAACCGAAAGATTCTGCTGAGCTTCTGCAGTTCGAGCGTAAATTATAAGACCGGAAGTGTCTTTATCAATTCGGTGAACTGCATACAATTTTCCAAATTCTTCGGATGCAAGCAAATCAAGGCGTGGAGCTTCCTGATTATAGCGGTCGGCCGCAATAAGGATTCCGCTTTTTTTATTTAATACAACAAAGTGTTCATCTGAATAAATTACTGAATATGCAGTGTTTTTCTGAGCCATAAATGCATTATAAAGTTTTTTGGGCAAACAATCTACTGGCTCCGGGGCGCGGCACTATCTTCGAGTCACGGCTTCATGGGACAAAATCCAGCCAAGACGGCTACTTCATAATTCTTACACGCTGGATTCTGCGCTGGGCAACGTCTTCGGCGGTAAAAAGAATTTTATCTTTTACAAAAACTGTTCCCGACGACGGCAGATAACCAAGCTGTTCCAAAAGCCATCCACCAATTGTGTTCATATCTTCTGATTCAAGATTCAATCCCAAAATCTCATTTACATCTTCAAGTTTTACGTCACCAGGAACCAGGAAATTATTCAACGAAACAAGCTGGATTCTTTCTTCGGCAGGAAGACTTACTGAAGCATTTTCATCAGTCATTCGGCCAAATACAACGCGGATAATATCTTCCATTGTAACAATTCCGGCTGTTTCACCCTGCTCCGTTAAAACTACTGCAAATTTATGTTCATCACTGCGGAATTTTTTAAGCAAATCAAGAACAGAAAAAGTGCCCGGTACAAAAAGAACGTCTTTTTTCATTCTGCCAGCATATCCAGGGCCACAATCACAACCATTAGAATTATAAAGCACATTCTTATAGTTTAGAACGCCAACTACATTTTCTTTTGTTCCTTTGTAAACCGTCAAAGTTGAAAAGCCAGAACGCAAAAATTCCTCTACAACCTGTTCCTGTGTTGCTTCATCACTTACCATGCTTACAAACGAACGGTGCTTCATAATATCCATTAAATCAAGGTCGTTAAACGCAATGATTTTATTGAGCATTTTGTGTTCAATTTTTGCGATTGTTCCTTCCGTTGCACCAACTTCGAGCATAGTTTTTAAATCTTCTTCGGTAACTCCAGACGGCGAATTTTTCATCATTTTTTCTATTATAAAGACGATTCCAGAAGAAAATTTTGAAAAAAGCCACACAATCGGGAAGAAAATCAATTCAAGCGCATACAAAATAACCGACGAAGATGAGGTAACTTTTTCGGGGTAAAGAGCGGCAATTGTTTTTGGAATAATCTGACCAAAAATCGTGATAACAAATGCAACTGCAAAAGTTGGAAGACCAATTCCTTCACCGCCAAAAATGCTTACTACAAGAGCCGTCGCAATTGCCGAAACAAGGGAATTCAAAAAGTTAGTTCCAATCAGCACGGTGGTCAAAAGACGGTCCATGTTATTTTTGAGTTTAGTTACAATTTTTACATGCTTTACTCCGTCTTCCTGCATTCGTCGCAACTTTAATTTTGGCAAAGAAAGATATGCCGTTTCTGATGAAGTAAAAAATCCGACACAAACAATAAGCACAATAATCAAAACAAGAGTAAGAATTATTTTAAGCATTTTCTTCCTCCTGTTCCGGGCTTTTTTTAATTTGCAAACGTTCTATTCGGTGAGCCTGAATCTTTTGAACAATAAATTCAAAACCTTCGTATTCAATCCTGTCACCTGCAACCGGCATTCTGTTAATTTTTTCGGTAAACCAGCCGCCGATTGTTTCGTTAATTTCTGATTCAAGCGGAATATGAAGATTATCTTTTAAAGTACGCAAAAGAACCGAGCCGTTAATTACAAAATCTGCTTTATCTTCAACACTGTCAAAATCAAAAACTTTACCGCGAAGACTGTCATCACCAGGAAGAGCAAAAATTTCGCGCGAAATATCTTTTTCGGTAACAATTCCGTCGGTTCCAGAGTATTCATCAACAACAATTACCATGGACTGGCGGTTTTCAAAAAGGATTTCCTGAACCGATGACATTTTTTTTGTACCGAGCACAAAAATTGGATGACGCATTGTTTTTTTAAGTTCAAAAGTTTCGGGAGCTGATTTGTATTTTATCATGTCTTTTAGATAAATAATTCCAACAATATCGTCAATTGAATCTTTATAAACAGGAAAACGCGTAAATCCAAGCCGCTGTGAAAGTTCAATTATGTCTCGGTAAGTTGCATCAACCGGAACAGCGCGAATTTTTGTACGAGGAACCATAATATCCTGAGCTTCAAGGTCGGAAAATTTAAAAATCTGGCTCATCATGCGGTTTTCGTTTTCTTCAATTACACCGCTTTCGGAACTCAAATCAAAAAAAGTTTTTATTTCTTCTGCTGAATAGGATTTTGTTTTTTTATCTGTACGAATGCCAAAAAGACGCAAAACTGAGCGCGAAACAAAAGTATAAACATAAACGATAGGATGCATGATGATGCAGACAACTTTTACAAATCCGCTCAATCCGTAAGCAATTTTGTCGGGACAACGCGTTGCAATTGTTTTTGGAGTAATTTCGCCAAATATTAATAGAAGAATTGTTGCAGCTAAAGTAGCAATTCCAACTCCTTTTTCGCCAAAAAGAGCAAGCGAAATTGAAGTAAGGATTGCCGAAAGAAAAATATTTACTAAATCATTTGAAACTAAAAGCGTATTTATAAGACGTTCTTTTTTGTCGAGAAGTTTTCCAGCCCTGACTGCACGTTTTATTTTTTTCTGACGGCGGATTCTAAGACGCAGCTTGTTCATTCCTAAAAATGCACTTTCCGAAATTGAAAAAAGCATTGAAAGGATTATAAGAAAAGCCGCGATAATTATAAGCAATATATACGAGGGTATGTCGTCCATAAATTACCTATTGAGCCGCACCAGACTGTGCCTGATTTTGAGCATTCTGTTCATCAACTGTAGATTTTACATAATCATAAAGCTGCTGAATTTGTTCTGTTGCAGGATTTTCAGGATCAGACATCATTGCTGCTTCCAAATATGTAAGAATTGTCTGGAAATCGGTAGAATAAGAACTAAGCAAAATATAAGCTGCCATATACCAGGCATTCTGTTTGTCGGCAGGTTCAAGATTCACATTTGAAGTGATTGAAACCATAGATTTTACAGCACCGTCAATATCGTTATCCATTGAACAGTACATTGCAAGATTAACGGCAGTTTCAAAAAGATACTTACTTAAAAGCCCGCTCTTATTTTTAAAATCAATATCTACAACTTTGCGGGTTAAATCCATAAGAAGAATACGATGATTTTCGTCTGTGCGTTCATACAAAGTATCAATTGATTTTACGCGGTCAACAACATCTCCATTTTCAGTTGCATCTGCAAGTTCATTGAATTCCTGAGTAAGACTTTCAAAAGAATCAAGAACTTTTTTTACCTGTGCCGGCGCATACTCCGAGATTCCCATTGGAATTTCGCTGATAAAATAGCCCTGCTTTGTAAGAAGGAAAAGACAAGGTGTATAATTTATGCCTAAAAGTTCCGCAAACCGACAATTAATTTGAAGAACTGCAGCAAAATCGTCAGCGGCCTGCTGTTCTTTTTTAGACGCATTTGCACCCGCTACAGTTCGCTCAAAAGTTTTCTGTCCCAAATCAATATGAAGAAGAGTATAATTATCAGCAATTATTGATTGAAAATCAGGAGATTTAAAGAAATTGTTGGTAAAAGTTTCGCTTTCTTTATCATCACCGTTCATTGTAACTACAAGAAGAATATTTTTTGAATCGGCAGTTGCAGCTTCTATTGCAGAGGAAGTCTGTTCGTAGCAGCCAAATTCATCTATATATTCTGTTTTTTCTGATTTACATGAAAGTGACGAAATCACCAGCAAACCCGAAAAAATTAATGCAAAAATTGAAAATATACACTTCTTCATCATAAAATCCTTTGTGTCATTGTCGAACTTGATTCGATAATTTATTTAAAGTATGAAACTCCAGCTGCAAATAGGTTTTCGCAAGTAGTTTCGTTTTCGTTTGTAAGAGGATTTCCTCCAACATTCTTGAACAAATCTAAACTTGAACCGTTCATTTCCATACCAACTCCGCGTTCAGAGTGTCCCATTTTACCAAGAACGTGACCATCCGGACTTGTAATACCTTCGATAGCGAAAGCAGAACCGTTTGGATTGTCTGGTTCAGTAATAGCAGGACGACCGAATTCATCAACATACTGTGTGAATACCTGACCGTTTTCAAAAAGACGTTTTGCAGTAGCTTCATCACAAACAAAGCGTCCTTCTCCATGGCTAATTGCAATAAGGTGATTACGCTGATCGATTACACTTGGATGCATTGCCCAAGGAGATGTAGCTGATACTATACGTGTGCGAACAATGCGGCTGATATGGCGGTTTATTCTGTTGTAAGTAAGAGTTGGCATTTCTGGAGTCATATCGCGGATTTCGCCGTAAACTGCAAGGCCTGTCTTAACGAGAGCCTGGAATCCATTACAGATACCAAGTACAAGACCATCGCGTTTTTTAAGAAGGTTCATTACTTCTTCGCTGATGTTACCTGCTTTCAAAACATTTGCAATGAATTTTGCAGAACCGTCCGGCTCGTCACCACTAGAGAAACCACCGCTAAGAGCAAGAATCTGTGCATCGCGGAGTTCACGGGCAAGAGTTTCAAGAGATTCAGTAAGCTGATCCTGAGTTCTGTTTTGAAGGACTACAATTTTGGTGTTTGCGCCTGCAAGGTTGAATGCACGTGCCATGTCGAATTCGCAGTTTGTACCTGGGAATACTGGGAGCAATACTTTTGGCTTGCTTGTTGGCTGAACAAAAGAAGGAGCTTTGCGAATATCACTTAAAGATTTATGAACATCTTTTGCCCAGTCTGGAAGTTCCGGCTGAACAGCTGCTCCACTTACGCGAGGAAACACTTCTTTTAATTTATCTTCCCATTTTTCAACACAATCATAAAGACTGATTTCTACCTGTTCGTTTGTTACGCCGCCAAGAGTTGCGTTTTTAATTATGATACTTGGCTGGTCAATTGTCATTCCAAGTTTTTCAAGAGTACCAGCGACAAAATCAGAACTTTCAAAATCAGAAATATAAGCAGAAGGAACTTCTACAATGATGTTACCGTAAGTTGGAACAAAAAGTGACTTAAGATTTTCTGCAGCCTCAAGCTTAACACCAACCATATTACCCATTGCCATTTTTGTAACGGCTTCTGCAATTCCACCTGCTCCAACAGGATACATTGCGGCAATACGACCAGCTTTATTTAATTCGTAAAGAACATCTGAGTTTTTAAGGAA
>JAILCM010000014.1 GCA_024680155.1 Treponema sp. | reverse complement strand
TTTGAGCATAACTTCATCAGGTTCGTCATATTTAAAATCATGAATAAAAAAGCGATAATCAGTTGGCAGACGAACAAAATTACAGCCCATTTCTGCCATAAAATCTAAATCTGATTCTTCAATATGAACGCAACCAGGATTTACGTTAGAAGCATCGCGCCCAAGAGAAAACAGCGGTAAAATATTAAAACCGTACCAGGTTCCTAAACTCATGCAAAAACCTCGCTTACTTTCTTTAATTCTTCAATTATATTGATTTTTTGAGGACAATGACCTTCGCAGTTTCCGCAGCCAATACAATCAGCAGGATTTCCGGTCTTTTTTAATTCTTCGTTAAAGTGCCATTTGTACGGACCAACTCCATAGCGTTTACTTTCGTTCAAAAGTTCAAACATTCGCGGAATATTAATATTTTGAGGACATCCACCGTTAGTTTCGTCAACACAGTAGCGGCAACCCGTACAAGGAATTGCAATCGTAGATTTTATAAGTTCAGTTGCTCGTTTTACACAATCCTGCTCGTCTGCATTTAACGGAACAAAATCTTTCATGTAAGACATATTATCATTCAGTTGTTCCATATTGCTCATTCCGCTAAGAACAACAAGAATATTATCCATACTTGCACAATAGCGGATTGCCCAGCTTGCTACACTTGCCTTTGGATTATAATCAGTAAAGATTTTTTTAGCGTCGTCCATAATATTTGCAAGACTTCCACCTTTAACAGGTTCCATAACGCTCACAGGAATTCCATAGCGTTTACAGATTTCATAGCATTTTCGGCTTTGAACACCATCACTTTCCCAGTCGATATAATTTATCTGCAGCTGAACAAGCTCAACTTCCGGATGTTTAGAAAGCATCATTTCAAGAGCGTCCGCACTATCGTGGAACGAAAAGCCCGGATGTTTGATTTTTCCTTCCGCCTTCATTTTCTGCATCCATTCAAAAGCGCCCAATTTTTCGGCAGTTGCAAAAACATCGCGGTTCAAGGCATGCAAAAAGTAATAATCAAAATATTCAACGCCACATTTTTTCAGCTGCTCATCAAAAGTTTTCTGCAATTCAGCAGGATCTGTTTTTCCCCACAAAGGCATTTTAGAAGTAACCTGAAATTTTTCGCGTGGATAGCGTTTTGCAACAAGTTCACCAAAAACACGTTCCGAAAATCCACCATGATAAACCCACGCAGTATCAAAATAAGTAAAACCGTTAGCCATATAAGCATCAATCATTTCGCGGGTCTTTTCTAAATCAATGTTACCCCAGGTTTTATCTTCCGAATAAGGAAGTCGCATTAAACCAAAACCAAGTTTTTTAATCATAGCAGTTTTATCCTCCACGCTTTTTACTATACACTACAATGTTAAATCCGAGTAGTAAAAAAAATGATAAAAATTGTAAGAAAAAATGCAGTTTATAAGGAATAAAAAACTTGTAAAAAGTGCCAATTGGCGTTATTATATAGGTCAGATGGCATAATAAAAAATATTGCAATTACAAACTAATTTTTTTTTGAGGAGGTTCATATGAGCGCAGTAAGAACTTACACACCTGTAAAATGCCGTTCTCTGGCAATGCAAGGTGTTCCAAAAAACGAATACAACTCTTTTATTCATATTGTCTTTAATTTTACCGACAAAGAGTTTGCTGTAATTGCAGGGACAAGTGTTCGTACTCTTTCGCGGCTTAAACCAGATCAGAACATTCCTCAGCAAGCGGCCGAAGTTACAATTTCTTTAATGCGTGCTTACAGTAAAGCTACAGAAATTTTTGGTTCAGAAGAAAAAGCTGTAAAATGGCTTAAAACACAAAATAATGTTCTTGGTGGAATTACACCGGTTCAGGCAATGAGTTCACGTTTTGGCGCAGAAGAAGTAATGGATATTCTTGGACGCATGGAATACGGTGTTTATTCATAACAAGCAGCAGGCGGTTTGCAGTAAATGGTCGTATTCAGAATTGCCCGAAAAGAACATATCACAGATTTATCTGGAAAAGGTGCTGAATTATTTGGCGGAAGATGGAATGAAAAAGGTGTACCCGCACTTTATACTTCATCATCACTTTCGCTTGCCGCATTGGAAATTCTTGCACATACCGACAAATCTCTTCCTCCAGTAAACATGGCTTGGGCAAAAATTTACGTTCCAGATGAAATGTTTACAATGAAATTTGCAAAAATTCCACCCGGAACATCGCAGGTAGAATTTGGAACCGACTGGCTAAAGGAAAAACGCGGATTAATGCTGAAAGTTCAATCTGTAATTCTTCCTTACGAATACGACCACGAATTTAATCTTATTTTGAACCCTCTGCATCCTGAATATTCAAAGATTTTTGTTGTAGAAACACACGATTTTTCTTTTGACGTAAGACTGATTGAAGAATTTTAGAAAAACTTGTGGCATCAATCTAAAGTTTAATCTATCTTCCGGTGACTCTAACTTTCGGTCGTGATAGAGAATCATCTTCCGGTGTCGCGGATTTTTCCTTCTTCGTATTCAGGATCTTCGGTGCGCAGTAAAGTTGCATCAGGAAGTATGTGGCGGCAATAAATTACACAAGGATGACCGTCACATACCCAGTTAAGTTTGCAACCAGTTTCAGGATTTATAAGCTCATATTCCCTCGCCCTTGCTGTTATGTAAACAAATTCCGGCGAAATAAACTGAATTTCCATATCTGGGCTTATTTTATTAAGAGCAGTAAGTTCGTACATCCGCCATCCGTCTTTTTTTTCAAAAGGAACAACTTTGCGGTCGGTATGAATCTCTAAATCTTTTAAGCGGGCTTCTCGCGCAGAAGGATGCATTTTTTCAAGTTCGTCGGTAAAGGTGCGGTAATTTTTCTGGCCAAGTTCGTACAAAGCATCAAAATCGCTGCCTGCAATTTCTGAACCAATTTCGGCGGCAAGTTCGTAGCGGCTGTCACTTGCTCCAGTTGTTGTTTTGTCTGCATCGGCTTTATTATAGTAGAAACCTGTTGTACTTTCGCGGTGGCTTACATTTTCAAGTTCTTCTACAAATGGAGCAGCTTCTTCCTGAGTGATTTTTCCTTCAAGAGCGTCGAGGGCTTTGCGGTAGGCGCGAGTAACCATTGCAACATAGTAAACGCTCTTCATTCGGCCTTCAATTTTTAAAGAATCAACACCTGCATCTCGTAAATCACCCAGATGTTCAATCATGCGTAAATCTTTTGATGAAAGGACTGCCGTAAAATCGTCACCTTCGTAAATCGGGAAATATTCGCCTTTTCTCTGTTCTTCTTCTATTGTAAGAAATCCGCTTTGAGCAATTTTTTTTGCTTCTTCCGCAGTAATTATATGACTTTGATTTGCAGAACCATTTCCGTTTTCACCACGCAGTTCACTCAAATTAAAATTCCATCTGCAAGTGTGGGAACAAAATCCGCTCTGGGCACTTCGTCCTGTAAGATAAGCACTCATAAGACAGCGGCCAGCATAAGCAATACACATTGCACCGTGAACAAAAGTTTCAATTTCCATATCGGGAACAGAATCTTTAATACGTTTAATCTGGTCTATAGAAATTTCGCGTCCCAAAACTACACGCTTAAATCCAAGTTTCTGGTACATTTTTACAGCTTCACTATTTACGCAGGAAGCCTGAGTACTAAGATGAAGTTCTGCATTCGGGAATTCTTTTTGCAGCAACGGAACAATTCCAATATCTTGAACGATAAAAGCATCAATCGGGTACTGGCGGAAATAATCAAGATTTTGTTTAAGAGCATCAATTTCTTCATCATGAAAAGAAATATTCAGAGCACAATGAAGTCGTCGTCCAGGAAAACGATTTTTAAGTTCGATAACTTTTTTATATTCGTCTTCGAAAAAATTATCAGCTTTTACACGCAAAGAGAATTTTTTTAGTCCAATATAAGCGGCATCTGCACCGTAAGCGTAAGCATAAGAAAGTTTTTCGACATTTCCAGCCGGCGATAAAAGTTCCATAAAATCCTCCTGGCACAAAACGGCCCACTATGCATCTACAAAAAGACTGTGTTCAAGTTTTGGTTTATTTTCAATTTGAACAGCTTCCTTGCCGGCTTCATCTTCAGTTACAATTTTGCCAACTTTATCGAGTGCAAGGTGCGATTCATACAAAAATTCATCAGCCATCTGGAACATGAATATCATGTCATCCCAAACATCAAGCTCACATTTATTTCCATAACCAATCAAACGGTTACGGAAAGCTTTTGCATCATCCAGAAGAATTTCTTTTTTTCCCATCTGAATAAAAACCGGCGGAAAATGCTTGAGCTGCTCTTCTTCGGCAAAAAGCGGCGACACAAAAGGAATTGTCGTATTCTGCGAAAAAGTGTAATCAGAACTGCCACGACGCAAAACATCCCCAGTCATAACTTCATCACTAATTTTACGCTGAGTTAAGAGTTTTGAATCTTGAGAAAGATTGAGCCACGGAGAAAAAAGCAGAAGCTGTTTAATACAGGCACGGTAACGGTCACGCAAATTAAAAAT
Source organism: Treponema sp. (assembly GCA_024680155.1). Lineage (GTDB taxonomy): Bacteria > Spirochaetota > Spirochaetia > Treponematales > Treponemataceae > Treponema_D. The sequence continues at coordinate 969 of JAILCM010000014.1, read as the reverse complement.
AAGCGCACACAAAACAGAAGCCCCGGAACCATCACCTGCAATAATAATTTCTGGCAAGGCAATTTTTTCACCTTTTTCGGTATTAAGGGAAGAATTAATTTGTTCTTCGGTAAAAACAGCGCGAAAAACTGACTGAATATCTTCTATTGCAGCTGGGTATGGATGCTCAGGCGCAAGACGGAATTCTGGAATAATCACACGGCAAAAACATTTTGTAGCAAGAGATGAACAGAAATTTCTGTAAGCAGCAGGCGAACCACCGGCAAAACATCCGCCATGAATATAAATCATAACGCGGTTGGAAGCATAAATTTCGGGAGAAAGAATATCGCACTTAATTCCACCGTAATTATGTTCTGTGCGCTCTACCCCGTTTGGAAGAATTGCAACCGAAAAAGCTTCGTCCAGTTTTTTTCTAAAAGCCTCTACGTTTGATTTTGAATTGTAAGTCAGGAGCCTGAGTTTTTTGATTGCACCTTTTCTGTCATTGTTCATTGCCATATGATTATTATAGCAAACGGATTTGATTTTTGCTATAATACATTTTCAAAACTATTATATAGAAAAAAAGAGGTGCAATATGCCAATAAAAATTCAATCAGATTTGCCAGCCCGCCAGACCCTTGAACAGGAAAATATCTTCGTCATGACAGAAAACAGGGCAGCTTCTCAGGATATTCGTCCTCTTAAAATTGCCATTGTTAATCTTATGCCTACAAAAGAAGTTACCGAAACTCAGCTTCTCCGTCTTTTGGGAAATACGCCTTTGCAAATTGATATTTCTCTTGTAAGAATGGAAGACCACGAAAGCAAGAACACAAAAAGCGAATATTTAAATAAATTTTACATTCCTTCAAGCGAACTTTTTAAACATAAATTTGACGGAATGATTATTACAGGTGCTCCGGTTGAACAGCTTGATTTTGAACAGGTTGATTATTGGGATGAACTTTGTTCGATTATGGATTA
>JAILCM010000009.1 GCA_024680155.1 Treponema sp. | reverse complement strand
GTCTTTGTTCTGTTCAAGATCGTCGAGTTTTACGTCGGAATCGCCAAGGGCTTCTTTTAAAGAAGAATGCGAAAACTTTCGGCTGATTGGGTCATACGACCAGATATTGTCACCATCACGAAGATAACCGTTTCCTTTGTCAGCTTCTGGGAACAACTGAACGATTGTCATTAAATCTTTGTCGACACGCTGAAAAATCTTGTATTGAAGGCTTTCCTTTGGTTTGCCCGGAGTTTCAATAACGAGCGAAATTGTTGCCGAATAATCGCCTTTGTATGCCAAAACATCGTCCGTCGATTCCATAATTTTATAAGCTTTTTCTGCATCTTCTGCCGAAACCTGAGCAAAAACCGATGCCGCAAATAATGCAATTCCAAAAAATGCTAAAATTTTTTTCATAAATATGTCTCCTTTTTTTGGCGGCTCGCATAGTCTCGCCGCTTGAGCCATTCTTTCGTTGAGCCTAAAACAACCCGCTGTCGCAGCTTGTTTTTTAACGGCTCTTCGATTATAGGCTTATTTTACAGTTCTAAGTGCTTCTGCCGGGCTCATTCGGGCGGCTTGTTTTGCGCTGCCATGAACTGCAATTGTAGTAAGAATTATAAGAATCAAATATTGCAGAATTATTGAGCCAATAGAGATTGTAAAGGTAAAGTGCCCGTTATCCAGGAAGAATGCGATTGTTTCGCTGTTTATTGGAATAAAATGAACTATTGCCATTGTTATAGCTGCCAGAATTACTCCAGCGAGCGCTCCAATAATACAAAGAATTACCGCTTCTACTGTAAATACGCGGCCGGTATCTTTTCCTGTCATTCCAAGCGCACGCATTGTACCAATTTCGCGGATTCGTTCGTACAAAACCATTCTGTAAGTATTTACAACACCAACCATTACAATCAAAAGAATTACAATCAAAATTACAGTTGTAACAATATGAACAACATTTAAAACAGTCTTAATAGCAGGAATTTCGTCATACAAAGTTTCGACTGCATATTTTACGCCATCCCATTGCTGTTCTTCGGAAGTAAACTGCTTGTCAATTCCGCGACCAATGTTAGTTGGATTCGTTTTCATTGCATCAAGACGGCTAGAAACATTAATTTCATCTGCACGAATAATATTTTCTATTTTTGTTGCTACAGTGGCCTGTTCATTCTTGTTTTTAAGGAAGATTGTAAACGTGCTGTAACCGCCTTCTGGAATTTCAACAATCTTATTAAGCGTTTCTATATGAACATACGACTGAAGTGTACTCATAATGCTGTTCGATTTAAAAATTCCTGCAATTGTAAAATCAACGACGTTATTCTGACCGTAAATTGTAGTTGTCCTAAAAATTACCTGGTCACCAACCTGAAGATTCATACTTTCGGCCGTTTTATCAGAAATTATCATTGCCTGTGGATCAGAAAAATTTTCTACTCCGCCAGAAATAAACTGGAACGATTCCAAAAGCGCCTCTTCGCTTAAGTCGCGTCCATACACCGTAGAAATGCTCTTTTTTCCATTAAAAATCATCTGTCCGGTTGCAAGTGTATAGCACGAAAAATAGCGGTAATTTATATTATTATTTTCAACAAGATTTTTAATATATTCTCTGTCGCGAACAATATTTACCAAAGTTGATTTTTTTTCTTCTTCTTCGGGAGGAAGTTTTTCGTAACCGGCAATCAAAACAGTTCCACCAGTAAGCTGAGTAACCATATCTTCAAGATTGCCGACCATTCCAGTTATAAGGCCGTCTTGAAAAGTAACAACAAAAAAACCGAAAGCAATTGCAATGGCAAGAATTACATTTCGTCTTTTCTGTCTTGTAAGATTTCGTAAAGCCAGATTCAATATTTTATTCATCGTAACTCCCCTATTTAGTCGCTGCCTTTTGACAAAGCTTTAAGCGGTGTAATTCTAAGCGCAGAAGAAACCGGATAAATGTTACTTATAACGCTGCCCAAAATTGCAATTATTAATGTTGTAATTATGATTCCAAAAGTCGGTGTAAAATGAAGAAGTCCGCCGCCAAGAATCATTTTTGCAATGCTGTTTGTAATTGTGATTCCGCATGCATTAAAAATTGCCATGATGATAAATGCCAGAATAATTCCGATTATTGACGAAAAGAATGTAAGAGAAACGGCTTCTGTATAGAAAAGTTTTTGAACAAATCTTTTTTCTGCACCGATGGCACGCATTGTACCAATTTCTCCAGTTCGTTCTATTACCGAAACTGTCATTGTATTCATGATAATAATAAAAACGACAACCGCAAGAATTATAACAAGCATATTAAATACAACGCCAATACCTTCTACAGAATATGCGTAACTTGCAGCGGCAAGTTTCCAGTCCATAACCTGTAAATCAAAACCTGCATCCGAAAGTTCTTTTTTAAGAGCTGCAATTGTCTTTTTTGTTTCCAGAGGATTATGCATCTTCATAAGAATAAATTGCCATGAACCGTCATCTGTTTTATTAAGCTCGTCGCGTAAAGTTGTATCACCAAGAAGGTCATCAAAATTTGTAGAAGAACCAAGAATATCGTCGGATTCTTCAATTCCAAAGTCAAAATCAAAATCATCATCACCGGAACCGAACAAATCATCTTCCGAAAGTTCAGAAATTGAAAGGTCAATGGAATCTGGAATTGCATTTTCTTGAAGTGAAGCATAAGTTAAATCTGCAAAAGAACGCGCAAGACTTGGATTACAATAAATAATCTGGAACATTGCTGAATATTCGTTTGCAGGCTTAAAAATACCAACAACTTTAGCTTCGCGGATTACGCCATTTGTGTTTGCACCAGCAAGAAGAACTGTATCGCCAACATTTAAATCTTTTTTGTACAAACCTTTAAACGCGCGCTGAACACGTGTATCTATAATGATTTCGTCCGTATTCGGAGCAGGAAATCCGCCTTCCACAAAATTGATTCCGTTAAAAGTGTCCCAATAAGTTTCATCTTCGCCAGAAAAAAGCATGGAAATTGGCAAATCGTCAAAAGTAAGATTATCATCTTCGGTTAATTCTGCAAAATCAACTTCAACACCTTCTGCAACAATTACTTTTGCCGAAATAAGTTTTGTAGTTTTTGCAATTTCCTGATGAGAATTTACAATCTGCATAAGTTTGTCTAATTCTGGAAGCGGCGGAACTTGCGGAATATCCGTTGTGATTGAATTTGAATCTACACCAAAAATATCAATTCTAAAACCTTTTTCGGGTTTTGCAGAAATTGCTATGTCGCCGGTATAGTTTGCGCGGAAATCTCTTTCCAAACCTCGATTTATTGATTCCAGAAAGGAGTTTCCCATGATTACGATTGCAATTCCGAAAATAAGGAACAACGCAATAATCACAGTTTTTGATTTGTGTTCCTTTAAGTTACGGATTGCCAGTCTAAAAATTACAGGCATTAGCGTACCTCCGTTCCGTAAACGTCGCTTCCTTCTTTGTGTTCATCAAGCGTAATCTGACCATCCAAAAGGTGAACTACGTGGTCGCACATGTCAACAATTCGCGAATCATGGGTAGAAAAGATGAACGTTGTCTGTAAATCAGGATCTTTATTCAGGCTTTTCATCAATTTTAAAATCTGCTCTGAGTTTTTTGAGTCCAAATTGGCAGTAGGTTCGTCGGCAAGAATTACCGGTGCTTTTGTAACGAGCGCACGTGCAATTGCAACACGCTGTCTTTGTCCGCCCGAAAGTTCAGTTGCCTTGTGATTTTTCCAGTCGGTAAGACCAACTTTTTCTATTAAATAATTAACCCATTCTTCTTTTTGAGCCTTTGTAAAATCATCTACAGGACTTTTTGAATTTGGGTCTTTTGATTCAAGCAAAAGTGGAAATTCA
>JAILCM010000008.1 GCA_024680155.1 Treponema sp. | reverse complement strand
GTCTTTGTTCTGTTCAAGATCGTCGAGTTTTACGTCGGAATCGCCAAGGGCTTCTTTTAAAGAAGAATGCGAAAACTTTCGGCTGATTGGGTCATACGACCAGATATTGTCACCATCACGAAGATAACCGTTTCCTTTGTCGGCTTCTGGGAACAACTGAACGATTGTCATTAAATCTTTGTCGACACGCTGAAAAATCTTGTATTGAAGGCTTTCCTTTGGTTTGCCCGGAGTTTCAATAACGAGCGAAATTGTCGCAGAATAATCACCTTTGTAAGCAAGAGTGTCATCTGTAGATTCCATAATTTTATATGCTTTTTCTGCATCGGCTTCTGAAATCTGAGCAAAAAGTGCACCTGTAAATGTAAGGGCAAGTAGTAAAATCGCAATAATTTTTTTCATAAATATGTCTCCTTTTTTTGGCGGCTCGCATAGTCTCGCCGCTTGAGCCATTCTTTCGTTGAGCCTAAAACAACCCGCTGTAGCAGCTTGTTTTTTAACGGCTCTTCGATTATAGGCTTATTTTACAGTTCTAAGGGCTTCGGCGGGGCTCATTCGAGCGGCTTGCTTGGCACTTCCGTGAACTGCAATTGTTGTAAGTACGATAAGAATTATGTACTGCGCAATAACTGAAATTATAGAAATTGTAAATGTAAAATGTCCGTTATCCAGGAAGAACTGGATTGTTTCGCTACGAATTGGAATCAGATGAACTATTCCCATTGTTATAGCGGCTGCAATTACACCAACAATTGCTCCAATTATACAAAGAATAACAGCTTCGGTAGTGAATACGCGTCCAGTATCTTTTCCTGTCATTCCAAGCGCACGCATTGTACCAATTTCGCGGATTCGTTCGTACAAAACCATTCTGTAAGTATTAGAAACGCCGACCATTACAATCAAAAGAATTACAATAAGAATTACAGTTGTAACCGTATGAACTACATTCAAAACAGTTTTTATGGCAGGAATTTCGTCATACAAAGTTTCTACGGCATATTTTACACCTTCCCACTGCTGTTCTTCTGAAGTAAACTGTTTGTCAATTCCTCGTCCAATATTTGTTGGGTTAGTTTTCATTGCGTCAATGCGGCTAGAAACATTAAATCCATCGGCACGAATCAGACTTTCTATTTTGTTTGCTACAGCAGTCTGTTCGTTTTTGTTTTTTAAGAAAATTGTAAAGGTACTGTAACCGCCTTCCGGAATTTCAACAATCTTATTCAAAGTATCAATATGGACGTAAGACTGCAAAGTATTCATTATGCTGTTTGATTTAATTATTCCCGCAATTGTAAAATCGGCAACTGTGTTCTGACCATAAATTGTACTTGTTTTTAGAATAATCTGATCGCCAACCTGTAAATTCATACTTTCGGCAGTTTTATCTGAAATTACCATTGCATTCGGGTCAGAAAAATTTTCAACTCCGCCGGAAACAAACTGGAATGAATGAAGCAGCTCGGCTTCCGACAAATCGCGCCCATAAACTGTAGCGACCGTCTTTTTTCCATTAAAAATCATCTGTCCGGTTGTAAGCGTAAAACATGAAAAATAATTGTAATTGATGTTGCTCTTTTCAACAAGATTTTTTATATATTCCCTGTCGCGTACAATATTTACAAGCTGAGATTTCTTTCCTTCTTCTTCTGGCGGAATTTTTTCATAACCTGCAAGAAGAACGGTTCCACCAGTAAGCTGAGTAATCATATTTTCAAGATTACCGACCATTCCAGTTGTAAATCCGTCTATTGCAGTAACAACAAAAAATCCAAAGGCAATTGCAATTGCAAGAATTGCGTTTCGTCTTTTTTGACGGGTAAGATTGCGTAATGCAAGATTAAATATTTTATTCATCCTATACTCTCCTACTCGCTACCTTTTGCAAGAGCTTTAAGCGGTGTAATTCTAAGTGCGGAAGAAACCGGATACAAATTACTTAAAACGCTTCCTAAAATTGCAATTACAAAAGAAGAAATGATGATTGCAGGGGTTGGGGTAAAATGAAGAAGCCCGCCACCAAGAATCATTTTTGCAATACTATTAGTGATTGTAATTCCACAAGAATTAAAAATTGCCATTGCAATAAACGCCAGTATAATTCCAATGATTGAAGAAATAAACGTAAGAGAAACTGTTTCTGCAAAGAAAAGTTTACGTACAAAACCTTTTTCGGCACCAATTGCACGCATTGTTCCAATTTCGCCGGTACGTTCTATTACAGAAACCGTCATTGTATTCATGATGATTATAAAGACAACAACCGCAAGAATAATTACAAGCATATTAAATACAACTCCAATTCCTTCAATTGACTCAGAATAACTTGCCGCAGCCGCTTTCCAGCCCATAACCTGAAGATTAAGTCCAGCATCATCAAATTCTTTTCTGAGCGTATTAATCATCTTTTTTGTTTCGTACGGATTCTTCATTTTTAAAAGAATGAACTGCCATGCACCATCATCAGTTTTGTTTAATTCATCGCGTAAAGTTGTGTCGCCAAGAATGTTATCAAAATCAGAAACGGAACCTAAAACATCCGTATTTTCATCAATTCCAAAATCAAAATCAAAGTCAAAGTCATCATCCGAACCAAACAAATCATCTTCTGAAAGATCCGAAAGCGAAAGGTCAATTGAATCTGGAATAGAATTATCCTGAAGATTTGCATAGGTTAAATCAGCAAAAGAGCGGGCAAAACTTGGATTACAGTAAATAATCTGGAACATTGCCGAATATTCGTTTGCAGGCTTAAAAATGCCGACAACCTTAGCTTCGCGGATTACACCATTTGTATTGGCACCGGCAAGCAGAACGGTATCTCCAAGATGCAAATCCTTTTTGTAAAGGCCTTTGAATGCACGCTGAACACGGGTATCGATAATAATTTCGTCTGTATTCGGGGCAGGGAATCCGCCTTCCACAAAATTGATTCCACTAAAGGTATTCCAGTAAGTTTCATCTTCGCCGGCAAAAAGCATGGAAATAGGCAAATCATCAAAAGTAAGATTGTCATCTTCGGTAAGCTCAGCAAAATCAACTTCAATTCCATCGGCAACAATTACCTTTGCAGAAATGAGTTTTGTATTACTTGCAAACGATGAATTAGAATTCAAAATTTCCATTGCTTTATCCAAATCTGTAAGAGCAGGAATTTGAGGAAGATCCATAGAGACTGTGTTTGAACCCACACCAAAAATTTCAATTCTGTAGCCTTTTTCAGGTTTTGCAGAAATTACAATGTCGCCGGTATAATTGGCACGAAAATCTTTTTCCAAACCTCTATTTATTGATTCAAGGAAGGCGTTTCCCATGATTACAATTGCAATTCCGAAAATAAGGAACAACGCAATAATCACAGTTTTTGATTTGTGTTCCTTTAAATTACGGATTGCCAGTCTAAGAATAACAGGCATTAGCGAACCTCCGTTCCATAAACGTCACTGCCTTCTTTGTGTTCATCATTTGTAATCTGACCGTCAAGCAAGTGAACAACGTGGTCGCACATATCAACAATGCGCGAATCGTGGGTTGAAAAGATGAAGGTTGTCTGTAAGTCTGGATCTTTGTTCAGGCTCTTCATAAGTTTAAGAATCTGCTCTGAGTTTTTTGAGTCCAAATTGGCAGTAGGTTCGTCGGCAAGAATTACCGGTGCTTTTGTAACGAGCGCACGTGCAATTGCAACACGCTGTCTTTGTCCGCCCGAAAGTTCTGTTGCCTTGTGATTTTTCCAGTCGGTAAGACCAACTTTTTCTATTAAATAATTAACCCATTCTTCTTTTTGAGCCTTTGTAAAATCATCTACAGGACTTTTTGAATTTGGGTCTTTTGATTCAAGCAAAAGTGGAAATTCA
>JAILCM010000310.1 GCA_024680155.1 Treponema sp. | reverse complement strand
CAGTTATCGCTGTTAAAAAACGGAAGTGCATTTTTATCACCGTAAACCTTCAGTAAATCTTCCGCATCAGCTTTTTCAACAAAACGCAAAAGCCAGCGTTCGTTTTCAAAAACAGGACATTCTTCGTAAACATTTTTCATTTTCCGGCTCCCTCTCCATTTTTTACTTTTCTTTTTTCCAGGATTTTCTTCATCGCTTCACTAGCCATTTTTTTATTCTGAAGGTTATATAAAGGTCTGACCCATTCCATCTGAGCCCTAGCCTGATTTACAAGTTCAGAATCTTTACATTCCTTTATAATCTTTTCATAACATCTTACAGCATTACCCAAATAATCTCTCGCAGCATCATCAACTGCCCAACGAGTTTGCAGCTCATATTTTTTATAAGCAGAATATTCATCTCTGGCAATTTTCATCAGTTTTTTATATAAATCATTATTTACAGTCACTGAAGTTGCAGAAACAATAATCTTCTTATTTTTCCAATCATCATAAAGAAGTAATAATTGTGTGGTATATTCTTTATACAAATCTTTTTTCTCATCATTAGCTAAATCTGGATGATATTTTTTCAGAAGTGATAAATATAATTTTCGAATTTCAGAAGCATTTTTATTGTAGAAAAGAAGCTGCTTAAAACTTTTTAAATCTTCTGAAAACATAAATTCTGCAGTCATATTAGTATAAATCTAAATTATTTTAACATACCTGACTTACAAAAGAAAGCTATTCTAATCAAATCTTCCTTTTCCCGAAGATATTTGATTCTGTTGATTGTTTGCACAGAAAAAAATGAATTAATCGAAATAATAAAGTTCTAACTTGTATTTTTACAACTTTGATGTTATTTTTATGATAGTACTATTTGGAGGTGAATATGTCAGATGCAGCTTTTTATGAAATGATGGCACAAATCGATGATTTCTCACTTATTCAGAAGAAATCTCTTCTAAAAGCATTAAAGAAATCTCTAAGTCCATTTGCTAAAATCGGAACAAAGAAAGACCGTCACCTCACAGAAAGTCTTATAGGCATTGCTGGAAATTCAGATTATTCTATATCTCAGATAAAAGAGGAAAGACTTTCTTCATTATGAGAGTATTCTATGATTCAAATGTAATTCTTGATATTCTCTTAAATCGTACAGAATTTGTTACTGATTCTACTGCTGCCTTGAAATTATCAGAAATCAAAAAAGTAAAGGGTTTTATATCGGTAGTTTCACTTACAGATATTTTCTATCTTGTAACAAAAAATCTAAGCGATAAATCTTTAGCTATTTCTAAAATTCAGCCCCTATTAGAAATTGTTTCTATTGCAAAAGCTGATAGAAGAGTAGCAGAAAAAGCATTAAATTCTGGCTGGAAAGATTTTGAAGACGCCGTTCAATATTATGTTGCAAAAAAAGCTCGATGCAAATGTATTGTAACTAGAAATAAAAAAGACTTTCGTCTATCAGAAATTCCTGTTTATACTCCCACAGAATTTATAAAACTGTTTTAATCCTCTGTTTTGTAATAGTTTAGTCTTTAGAATGGCTTATCATTCTCCCCCAACAAACTTCTTCATCTGCCATCCCACCAATTCATCTTCTGTCATTGCAAAAAGTTCCTGCGCCGTTACCCAGCGATAATCACAAGTTTCGCCCTCCTGAAGTTTTATTGAATCTTTTGCGCAATCTGTAACGCACAAAAAACGGCAATGAATACAGGTTTTACCAAGCGACCAGTCCAGTTTTTCAAGAGATTCTGCAACTATTCCTGTTTCTTCGCGCAGTTCCCGCATTGCACCTTCAAGAGCACTTTCTCCCTTCAAAGCAGAACCGCCAGCTGTCGCTTCCCACATATTCGGGTAAAGAGTTTTTGTCGGATCACGCTTCATCAAAAGATAAGTTCCGTCCACATGCCTTACAAGAATTTCACAAACAAGATGATAAACTCCGGCCGGAATCTTTTCCTCCTCTCCGCGCACCAATGTTAGTCCTTCAATTTTTTCAAGATTTGAATTATATGCATCCCAAAGTTCCATTTTTTTTCCTCATCCTATTTAATATTTCTTTCTTCAAGCTTTTCGTTCATTTTTTTTGCTGAATCGGCATCCATTTTATACGAAACAACTATAACGGTAACATAAACAAGAATTATTACAACTTCAAAACTAAACACGGCAACTGGATTTTTAAAATTGAACCAGTGAAGAAAAAAGCCGGTCGCAATAGTTGCCGCATTTATAAACACAAAATAAACAACCTGTAAAATTATCATCGTAAGTTTTGAATATTCTTTTTCGCTGAGCATTGGAAGAGAACAAACTGCACAGAGAACCGCAATAAACATAATTCCCCAGATATCTACTATTTTAAAAGTAACATCCATCCCAACAAAAATCGCCTCGTATAAAGTTGCAAAAAAGAAAATCGCAGTTACAACACGAGTAAAAATCTCAACAAGCATAATCATTTTTTCTTTCATAATTTTCTCCTATGTAAGGCCTCCCGACCGGTGTAAAGATTTTTGAAAATTCTAAAGCCCAAGCTTCTTTTTTAATGCAGGAACATAATTCCGCGAAATTATCACTTTGTAGCCGTTTTTCAAAACAGCCTCAAAACGTCCACCAAAAGCAGGCGAAAGACTTTCCACTTTGTTCAGATTCATAATCACAGCCTTATTGACCCGCAGAAATTCCTGAGGCAAAAAATCTTCTTCCAGCTGATACAATTTAAGCTTAGTTTCAACCACATCATCCAAAGTGTAAGCAAAAACCTTGTCATCCACCGATTCAAAATAAAGGATATCCGACATTTCCGTAAAAACAATTTTTGAATCTTTTTGAAAACTGATTTTCTGTCTGCGATTTTTAATGCTCTCAATCAAAAGACTAATATCTTCATCAAGATTTTCGCACTTGATAATGATTTCGTCTTCTTCATCAGGCAGTTTATCCAAAATTGTAATCTTCATATTTTAGAATTCTATCATAAAAGGCTTTTCAAAGTCACCCCTAAATCTCACAAACCGGCGTATAAGGATTACAGCAGGCAAGTCCAATACGGGCGCATCTGCCATTCGGCAGACCGGGCTTTGCGGTGTTCCGGCTTTCGCCTTCATTGCTTCGCAACGCCTTCGGCGCACCTCCAATCCCTTGCGCATCCAGGCTCGCAGGCGGGCCATTTAAAAACTCCATCCCATTTTCAAACTGTTCAGGTGAAAGCTTAACACCAAGCGCAATATGAGGGTACCAGTTTTCCGGCAGATAATTCCGGTTATCACCCTCTTCAAAATGAGGTAGAAAATTTTCATGCAAAAGAATATTAAGCCCGCAAAGCAAATCAGATTTTTCAGGCTTAATAAAAATCACCTTGTCCAAAAAAGATTCAAAACCGCAAAAAGGAAGGTCATACGCCATGTCTTTTGAAAATCTTTCGCGTGCCACCGCCACAAAACCTTCGAACAGCGCCCTCAATTTTTCAAAATCCCCGTCATTAACATGAAACATCCCAAGCGTCAGATGCGGCGGAACATTATTCCGAACCATATAATCATTCCCCGTCACCTCATAAAGAGCCTTTGTAAGCGTGTGAATCTCTTCCGTCGTTTTGTCATCAAAATAAAGAGTGACTGCGTATGTTAAAAAAGACTGCGTAGGGTTGGTCATATTTTCCTCAAAAAATTACTTATATCTAATCAGCACTTCGGTGTGCCCTTTTTCTTTCTCCGGCTGTTCAGCCAACACATTATATTCAAACTCTTCGTACTCCGTAATTGCAAAACCGATTCGCGAGTTTTCAAGAAGCCCGTTTTCATCCAGCAGTTTTCTGTGCTTGTCCTTATCGTAATTGTGCTTATACCAGGCGGGAAAGTTTCCTTTTTTGCCTGCACGAACAAAATCATAACGGAGTAAATCGTAAATCAGAGTTTTGTCCAGCCCGTCACCACTACCGTCGTCGTTGACACTATTGTTACCACCACCGCTGCCCCCATCAAACGAGTTTGAATTATCATGTTTGTTCGACAGTTGCCCATAAAAATTATTTTTTTCTATTATAAATGCATGTAAAAGCTCAAACCAATACGCTTCTCTTCTAGCCTGACTAAAAGCCCCCACACTACGGCCGTATTCTACCAGCGCACACAAAAACATCCACGGGCTTGTCATCCTGAAAATATAATTCATCGTAAAGGCAAAACTTTCCTTGTTCCAGTAGGCGTCGGTTACAATTTCCATGTCCTTCAAAAAAGCAATGTCTTCGAACGATAAATATGGTGTTGAAAAAGTTTCGTAGGCAGGACTTTCCATCCACTTCCAGCCGTTTTCTTTTGCGTAGGCCTCCATCTGAGTTCCGCCTAGAATTTTCAAAAATCCTAACTGCAAGGCATCCGGTTTCAGCGCCATTACAAAATCATAACTTTTTCCAAAACTTTCTAAATCCTCGTAAGGAAGCCCCGCAATCAAATCCAGATGCTGATGAATCGTTCGCGGAATCTGCCTGATTTTTTCTGCAAGCGCTTCGACGTTTGTAGAACGGTTTATGGCGGCCAAAGTTTTTTTATTTGCGGACTGAACGCCCATTTCAAACTGCATCATACCTTCCGGAATTTGCTGTAAAAAGTCCAGTGCCTTTTGGGAAAGATATTCGGCTTCAATCTCAAAATGAAACATCGTTTTTCCGTTGTGATGCTTCATAATATAATCCCAAATTCCAATGTAGTGATTTTCGTCCAGGTTGTAAGTTCGGTCTACAAATTTTACAAGTTTGATATTGTGGTCCAAAAAGATTTGAAGCTCACTGCAGGCACGCTCAAGACTTTTAAATCGAACGCGCTTATCAACAGAAGAAAGACAATACGAGCAAGAAAACGGGCATCCTCTGCTTGATTCGTAATAATAGATTTTATGATCCGGGTCAGCTATACCTTCGAGGATTTCAGGGTAAGGAAAAGGAATATCATCAAGATTGTGGATTAAATCGCGGTTGCCGGTAAAAACAATTTCGCCGCCGCCGACTTTCACTTCATTTTCACGACTGATTTCCCCCGCCCCACTTCTGTAGAAAATCCCTTTTATTTCCGCCAGTTTTTCAAGCAGGCTTCTCGGCTCACCGCAAGACTTTTCTATCATCTCGCGGAAGGTCTCTTCCCCTTCACCAAACATTACCAAATCCAGCGACGGTATATTGGTCAGATATTTTTTTGCACCATATCCAAACTCAGGACCGCCCGCGCCAAGCAAACATTCAGGTAAAATCTTTTTAATTTCTGGCAAAAGTTTACATACATATTCAGCATTCCAGATGTAAGTAGAAAACAAAATCCAGTCTGCACCACTAGCGGCAATTCCACGTAAAACTTCACCCACAGGTTGATTAATCGTAAACTCTGCAAGCTCGATTTCCGGGCAAAGATTTTCCGCATAATTCTTCAAATCACGGATGGCGAGGTTTGTATGCATATAACTGGCGTTTACCGAAACTAATAGAATTTTCATTTTTATCCTTATTAGTATTTATACCATAACTAAGCATTTTCTGATATACTCATCCACAAGGAGTCCACCATGCTCTCGAATCTTTTTTTTACATTGAACGCTGTAATGCCAATTGTGCTTGTAATTGCAGTCGGTTATTTTCTCAAACAAATCCATCTTTTTGACGAAAAATTTTTCTCCCTTATGAACAAACTCAGTTTCCGCTGCTGCCTGCCCTGCCTTCTTTTTTACAATATTTACAATGTTGATAATCTTTCGGAAATGAAACAGTACGGAAAAGTCTGCCTTTTTGCTTTTATTTCAATTCTGATTATCTTTACACTTACGCTGATTATTGTAAAATTCACAATTAAAGACGACCGGCAGAAAGGCATTATGATTCAGTGCGCATACCGTTCAAATTACGCGATTATCGGAATCTCTCTTGCAATGTCCATTTCTTCTGGAGATACAAAACCTGTAGTTGCGGCTTCAATTCTTTCTTCAGTTTCAATTCCAGTTTTTAATATTCTTGCAATAATTGCGCTTTCACTTTTTGTTAACGAAGACGGTAAAAAAATCAGTTTTGGTTCAGTGCTCAAAAAAATCGTAACAAATCCGCTGATTCTTGGAGTTTTTGCAGGCTTTGGCTGTCTTGCAATCCGCTATCTTATTCCCACAACTCTAGACGGAAAAAAATATTTTACAATCAGCCAGAATCTTCCGTTTGTATATAAAACAATTTCCATGCTCGCCCAATCCGCAAGTACAATTGCTCTTCTTGCCCTTGGAGGAAATTTTACCTTTAGCGCAGTTGTACGATTAAAATATAAAATTATCGCTGGAGTTCTAGTTCGTACAATCATCTGTCCGGTTGTTTGTCTTTCGGCAGCATACGCACTTGGATTCGGCTCTCTCGAATTTCCAGCCCTTATTGCCCTCTACGGAACCCCGCTTGCAGTTTCAACAGTTCCAATGAGTTCCGAAATGGGAAGCGATGGTGAACTTGCAGGTCAGCTTGTAGTATGGACAACCCTCGTAAGCGCTTTCACACTTTTTGCAATCATTTTTACTTGTGCCCAGCTCGGCATTTTGACTGTGTAAAAAAAATTAACTAATCTCTCTTCTGCTGCAGACTCAGTTCATCCCCAAGCCCTTTGATATGAGCCGCATCATTAAACAATTCAACACGCGGATGAACAAACTCGCCCGCCTTAGACGGAAAATTCACTGAAATCACCGAAGTATAAGTATAAGGAAAAACGCAAAGTACATACGGAAACGGCAGCGACAAAATATGGGAAAGTGCCGCTCCACCAGAACCGCCGTGACTAAAAAATGCAATAGTTTTTTTGTTTTCCTGAGTACAAAAATATCTTCTGCCTTCGTGACGATACCCCTGACCTGCTAAAAATTCATCTATTCCAGTTGCAACTTTTTCGTAACAAGGCATAACGGTATTATTTTTAAAGTACGGATGTTCCCGCCAATCCTGTTTGTAAAAATCAAAATTATCTTGATAGAGCATTTTACCAGCAAGAGTCCAGATATGACCATCATCAGGCACTCCTTCACCACCCCACGAAATTTCTCGCATAAAATCTAGTGTAGTAACTGGAAGCTCCAAAGCCCTGGAAGTATAACTTGCAGTTTCCTGAGCCCGTCCAAGCGGCGACGCATAAATCTCACAAATATTTTCACAAGACAAACGTTTTGAAGCCGCTTCCGCCTGTAATCTGCCTGTTGCTGTAAGACAATCGTTTATATAATCAGGTTCACCGTGTCGAATAAATAAAAATCGCATTTGTAAAATCCTTTTATTTTTTTCCACGAAGCATATAACTTTTTGCAATACTCATAATTGGTTTTACGAACCAAGGACGAACATCTTTGTCGGCCTGTTTGAGCATTTCGCGAATCTGGATATTCTGCGGGCAGTGTTTTTCACATTTTCCGCAGCCGATACACGCACTGGCAAAGGCTGAATCTTTACGCAAAACTGTCGTCTGGAAATAATCCTTTCTGCCGGAAATTTTTGTTTCGGAATACATAAGGTTCCAGCCGCGGAAAAGCCCCGGAATATCAATTCCTTTTGGACACGGCATACAATACCGGCAGCCCGTACATCCAACTTTTTCAGTCCGTTTAATTTCGGCTTTTATCTTTTCTATAAAATCAAAATCATTCTGTGAAAAATGACCGGGAACACCAGCATCCGCAATCCGAACATTTTCCTGTACCATTTCTATACTGTTCATACCGGAAAGAACACACGTAACTTCACTCTGATTATAAAGCCAGCGGAAGCCCCATTCAGCAGGAGTCCAGCCGTTCGGATGTTGTGCAATCATCTTTTTTGCAGATTCAGGGAGCAGATTTACAAGTTTTCCACCGCGCAAAGGTTCCATTATCATAACAGGAATGCCTTTTTGAGCCGCCGCGTGTAATCCATCCACACCAGCCTGCGAAACTTCATCCAGATAATTATACTGAATCATACAAAAATCCCAGTCGTAATCATCCAGAATCTTTTTAAACATTTCTGTTGTTCCATGGAAAGAAAAACCAATATTCCGCACTTCCCCACTTGCTTTTTTAGCGGCAATCCAATCTTGAATTCCAATTGCCTTTAGTTTTTCCCACTGCGAAAAATCGGTAAGATGATGCATTAAATAATAATCAACGTAATCTGTACGAAGACGCGAAAGTTCTTCTGCAAAATATTTATCAATAGCGGCACGGTTTGCAATTAAATACTGAGGAAGTTTTGTAGCAATATTGATTTTTTTACG
>JAILCM010000309.1 GCA_024680155.1 Treponema sp. | reverse complement strand
GTTGCCAGATACTGTAAGCCTACTTTATCAAGATATTCTGCAATTTCTGTAACTGTCATTCGTGGCTCCTTTTAAATTATTTTACGGGGAAAAACATTCCAGCCGACATATCAAGATAGTTCAGACCTGAATATTTTGGATATGCTGACTGCACCGCTGCCTTAAAGCCAGCAGCATCAACATTTTTGATTGCGATGTTTTTAAGCCCTTTAAGGTATTCTATCTTCATTTTAACATCATCCAGATTTTCCACAACATAATGACTTGTCAAAACGAGGTCGATTTTTTTCTGAATATAAGATTCCAAGACAGAAATGAGCGCGTCGGCATGGGCAGCTCCTGCAACAATTGAATGGACGTCGTGGCCCAGCATGTGAGTATAAACCACATTGATTTCAGGAATGAAAATGTCGAAGGCTTCCTGAGTGCGGGTGATTTTCATTTCCACACCGCAAAGGGTCAGGCTGTCACCCTCGATAAAATCCGTGGTCGTGTAGATTGATTTGTCGAAGGCCTCCCCGAAGGCTCCCGCAAAGTTTGAAACAAGCCCTGCCCCGCCACCGTTGTGATTGTAGTCATCAGCATTCTTTGTCGAATAAACTTTACTGTCCTTCATGAAAGAAGCTCCCGCTCCGTGATAGGCGATTACAGCACCTTCATACTTGAACCCCTTGTCGGAAATGTATTTTTCCAGCTCCTTGATGTTGTCAAAAAAGCAGGGTGACTCAATCATAAAGCAGTGGCCCTCTTTTTCCACCAGAAAACATTCGTCCGAAATTAAATCATTCGTTTTGAATGCGTGAAGCTTGACTGAACCAAAATCATAGATTTCCATTACGCCCTTTGAAAGCTGAACCGATGTGAACTGTGTCTTTTCCATAAAATTACCTCGTTAAGTTTTTATCTTAAAAGCAGGTGATCAGACTGATTAAAAGATATGTTTTGCTTTATGTTGTAACTTATTATTTACAACCTACAATCAATATAGCGTTGTAATTTATAAATGTCAAGTGATGTTATTTATTTTTTACAACAAACGTGGTGAAGAAAGACAAAAAAAGCCACCTCATGACAGGTGGCTTTATAAAAAATTTGGATGGGCGGCGTATCCATCATATCAGGTTCCCTTTCGGGAGCGCAGGGTGCCTTTCCTGCTCGTCAAATTTCACTATATTATTGCAGAGATAGAGAGCTTTTGCAACAAAAACACATTTTGTCTGACCTTCCACCCATCTCGAATTATTTTTACAAATATCCTTCCGCTGATTCAAAGGAACCTGCGATATTAAACTTTTCACACTCTTCAGGAGACTTCTTTGCAGTTTCTTTTATGCAGTCAACAAATTCCTTACTTTTTGTTTTTTCAACAATTTCGTCCCAGACTTCACTCATCCAAGAAAACTGACTAGCGGTGCAGTCATTTTTTACAAACTCTATAGTTGCTTTTATATCCTTTGTAAATAGTTCAATCTCTTTAGCCCACAGAACATCTATAGCATCAGAATTATTCATATCGGTAAGCTCTAACTCAGCTTCAATTTTTGCAAATTCCTCTTTTATCATTTTTTCCTCCGTCTACTAGGCTGACTAGTTGCATCAGGATAAATAGAACTTATTCATCCCAATATTCAGAATATACTAATTTATGTCGAAAGACTTTTTTTTCAACTGTTTATAAAAAGCTTTTAAGCAAGTATTTTGAAATTCAGCAATAATTGGATTTTTACTCTCTTTCATGTCATTTTCAATAATCAAGTTATCCGTAAAATTTGTTTTGTTGAGAAATTCAGACAAATCATTCCTGGTATCAATCTCTTTCAAAAGATAAGACAATTTCACTTTTCTTGTTATTTCTTTATCTGTGTCAAATAGGTTAATTGATTCTGTAAAATCTTGAATAAATTCATTTTTTAAAACCGATGAATCAGGCAATGAAACTTCTTCATAATCACAATCCAGTAAAAATTTTTGATGCATATAATAATCTTTTTTCATTGCCTGTTCCTCTTTAAAACCAAAATTCAACAAGAGAATTATGTTCCTTTGCAAAAGAAAGAATTTCTATCAGTTTTAAAGCAGCTTCTTTTGTTTCATTGTCATTAGCATTTTCCTTAAAAGCGATAGCCATTTCCAAAGCTTTCGGTACATCTTCTTTTTTCATGCGCTCGTTTTCACAATCATCTATAATGATGTTGAATTCCTTATTAAAATCAAAATACAAATGTAAAAGATAATTATTATAGTTATAAGGAAACGAAAATTCCCGAATATTTGGTGAAGGAGTATCAAGATAATCCATATACTCCATTTCCTTTTCTCCTGCTTCATTTGCTGGTACATGAAACCATGCCAAGCGTTCTTTTTCTTCCATAAATTACATTTCCTCCCTTTTCTTGATTCTAAAATGTGTTGCTTCATTATACTCGGAATTATTTCTCCCGTGTATCTTTCCATTACTTTCTCTATAATTATGACCATTTGAACCATCAAGATTCAAGTATAAAGGTCTTTTCTGATTTACTGTTAAATCTTGAATTCTTAGATAACCTCCACCAACGTCTGTAACAATGGCAATCGTCCTAGAACTATTATAAAAGTAGATTTTCCCATCTACAAATTCAGGTTCGGCTCCTTGTGCAAATTTATCAACGACATTGTTAATATTTACAGATTCCCAGTTTTTACCATATTTACTTGCTCGATGTATTCCACTAGCAATTTTATCCATTAAGTCTTGATCAGCAAGTGCTTCTATTTTTCTTGTATAAACACCGTCAGAGTATCTTTCTTTTGCATCACTCATTTCTGTTTTTCTCCTGTTTTATGATAACTTCTCGTTCTATAATCCACATATGATTTAACTGGGATTCCTAATGTGTCCAAAAAGTCTTTGTAAGGCGGTAGGACTTTACCGTAATATAAAAGTTTCTTAGGACGCGAATACAGGACTTTAGTTTTGAACTGATTCAAATTGAAATCAGTAACTTTTCTTGAACAGCCAAGACTTCCGACACAGAACATCGATTCTGTAGGATATGAAAGTAAGGCAGGTAAAGTTTCAAGTCTTCCAATTCTGAAATTTGGAATCACTTTACTGCCTTTTGTTGCAATATATAGAGTTATTAACTGGCTCAATAAAACGTTGAACCTTTGCTGCTGAATGTTCCAGAATACACAGGGGCTTAAATCAAACCCAACAATACCCATGTATTTAGAACATTCGTTTACAACAAAATCCAGTTTTTTCAATCGATGATACAGTTCTTCATCTTCTTCATAAAAACTTATGACAGCCTTAGCCTTATTTTTAGCAGCGTTTCTGTGATGAAACGGAAGAATTTCTTCAGGTGTTTTGGTCAAAAGATATTCTTTCGGAAAAACTGGAAAACCATATCTGTTGAATTCAATTCCTTTATTTTTTAAATCCATGTACAGATTATTTGCGAGTTCTATGAGATTAATTTTCATATAGTACCACCTTAATAGAAATGAGATTTTTACAGAGCGGATAGCCCTGTTTTTTAGTTATTGACCCCGGCGGTCATGCGTGATACTATAAAGAACAACGAATTTATAAGTGCTCACGCATTTATACAGGCTGTAGGTTTATTGGCGTAAACTTACAGCTTTTTTTGTCTTCCCTCACCGGATAAAGCGGAAAGACTTTTTATGTGTGGTTTCAATTTTCACCTTCCTTGGCAAGTCTTATGAGTTCTTTTTCATATGCCCTAAAACCTGTGCCTGAATATTTTAGCCATTTTTGATAACGGTCATTTGCATTTGAAGCAAGTGAAAATGTTACCCAAAATTTATCTATAATCTCTTGTGTAAAACTTAATTCAAAATAATGAATGAGCGGTGCAGGAGCTAAGAAATAGCTTGCAAAAAAATTTGCTTCAGCTTCATTTTCTTCATCATGAATAAGATGTTTTAAACGAATGTGCCCAATTTCATGAAAAATCGTTGAACGCACACGGGCAGATTCTTTTGACGGATTATAGAAAATCTCGTAGTGATTATCTATTTTTACAACCATTCCATCTTCACTTGCCCTTATAATGGCTGCGAAAGTCCGCTCGGTAAACTGATTATATGATTTCAATACAATTCCAAGCTGTTTGCAAACATCCATAGCCATTACAGGAAAAGTTGTAATATGCAATTCTTTATATAATTCTACAACTTCTTCTTTTATTTCCTCATACCGTTCATCAGAAAGTCTCACCACCGTCCTCCGCAGAGTCAGTAAGAAGAGCGTTAATTATTTCTCTCTTCTGCTCGTTCGTTAAAATTTTTGAATTACGAGCTAGAAGAAGTTTTATGCGTGGAAATTCTGCTGAAAAATCGGTTTCATCTTCTTTTCCAACAATTTCATCTACAGTTACTCCAAGCACATTTGCAATCTTTACCAGAATTTTTGGTCCAGGTTCTCTTGCATTACTCAGATAACGGGAAACAGAAGCTTCTGTAGATTCGATTGCCTGCGCAAACTCCTTCTGACTTAAATTCTTTGCCTTCATCAGGCGGGCGATTCTATCACCCATTTTTTCATTCATTTTGATTCTCCTAGAAACTACGAATAAATCAGAATCTGATTCTCTTACCATAAAGATAACCTAACTTTCCAGATTTATCAAGCATTTTGGAAAGAAAAATTACCAATATTATAATTTTTTTTCATTTTTGGAGACGAAGTATCTTCATGAGTGCGAGACAGTTTGTAACATTAGGTAGAGGAAGTTTGTAACAACTTAGAGAACAAAAAATTCTTTAATGAACTTCTATTCCATCGGGCGAATCATCTTTTCGATGAAATCGATTTCATATTGTGAAAGAGCATACTTCTTGTAAAGCTGTTCGTCTATTTCTGGGATTGGTTGGCTCCAGTCAATGTCGCTGTTTGCAAAAATTGCCACACGGATTCGAGATTGCTAACGCAATCTCTGCTTATCCTTTTATATTACAAATTCTTGAATCAATATAATTCCATTCTTCATCTGTAATGTTCCACATTTTGCATAGCATTTCATCGTTGTAGCATTTGTCATACTTTTCTAAGTCTGGAACAAAGCAGAAGCATTTTTTTGACACATCTTGAGATACAACAGCCTGCAAAAGCAAAAATCGTACCGTTTTTGTTAAAATGTATGATTTATAATTTAGAACTTCATCTTCTGAATCAAATGCACCTAAGACAATAAAAGATTCTGTACAGCATTCTCCTGGTGCTGCAATTCTCGTATTTCCATCATAATAAAAACCCACAGGTTTTGTAAAATCAGTCTGTCCTGCGATTGGAGACCGAGGAACTATGAATTTCCATTTATTCAAAATATTATTCGTGTCTTCAACATCCTTTTTTGCAGCATATTTTCTTCCTATTTTTTGAATAAACCAACAAGGAATACCCGATTCCTTAGGTTCATAATTTGTTCTTAGACCAAACGGTTTTTGAGAAGAAACAACTGATTCCAAAGTTTTTGAATATGTTTTTAATACTTTTTCAATTATTGGAATTGCCTGGTTAAATCTGACAAAGATGTTGTACTCGTTAAGTTTTCTGTCTGCAAAAAATCTTTTATTATTTACTATATTTGTTATATAACACTTATCAGTAATTTTATTTTTATCCCATAAAAAATAACAAAGTCCACCCGCGATATCTACAGTGGGAAACAAATCAGTTGCTTTTGGGTAATCAAATAATTCAGAAAGACTATTATCAGATAACATTTTTTCCCTAAAACTGTCTAGCCCTCGTCCACCTACATACCAACGTGCGGGCATAATCATTGAAATATAATTTGGTTTTATCTTTTTTGAGTTTTCAACAAATAAATTATATGTAGGTAATGCACTTACTCCATACCCTCCGTCCATTTCCTGGTACGGTGGATTTCCCACGATTGCGTCAAATTCCATTTTTCCATTTCCTTTTTTCCAGAAGTTTTCTGATGTTACGTCTTTAATAAATGAGTCACTTTTGTTTTTCAAATCGTTTACAAGATGGTCAAAAGCGTGAGCGTTGATTTTTGTATTTTTAAAGCCACAGAGCGTTCTTTGTGTAATTGCCTTTGCCATTGGAGTTTTGCAGATTACAAAAATGTTTTCACGGATTGTTTCTTCCCAAAGTGCGTTTTCTGCCATTTGTGGATGAAGGCTCTGTTTTGCCCTGAAAATCGAATAGGCACAGTAAAGCGGATATAGACCTGTCTTTGAGTTGATTTCCAGAATCTTTGCTTCGCTGTTTCCAAGAGTTTTTTCTGTCACATCTTTTACATCAATAAAGTGCGGGCTTTCGTTTTCACTCAAAGACTTTTCGTAATCCTTATCAAAGAAAGACCATCCACCAAGACAGTCACCCATGTGCATGTTCACCACACGCCAGGGAGTCAAGACCGTTTCTTTGTCTGGGTTTCTAAAGTAAGAGAAAATCTCTGCAATCTTTCTTGTGCGCTCTGTTACATTCAGTTTATCTGCAGCAAGGACAAGATTACGGATTCTCTTACCGGCTGCAATGAAAACATCTTCATCGTAGTATTTTTCAAAGTCGGCAAAGTTTTCTTTTGTAACACCGCGAGGCATGAACTCTTCCCAAGAAGTGTCGTCCACAAGTTCTACAAACTTTTTAAGAGTAATGTCTTCCGTAATCGGAATCTCGTCTCCATTCTTTCCTCTTGCTCCGTAAATCAAAAGAGGCATACGAATACTGATTCCACGCAAAATGCTGATTGCGGTCTGTCTC
>JAILCM010000280.1 GCA_024680155.1 Treponema sp. | reverse complement strand
CGCTGGGAAAATATTATTGCGGCAATTCCGTTTGCTGTATCTCTTGTTTCTTTTTCTGAATGCTGTGGAATTTTTTGTGCATCAATAAAGGCGGTAAGGATGCGGCGGATTTCATCGGTAATTTTCTGCTGTTCCTGGCGGACAATTTGAAGTGCTTCAAGATTAAAATATTGCTCGGTGTGAACAAAAACGTACATCTGGAAGAGTGGCTCGCTTTCGTAAAGTTCAAAAAATCGGGTAATCAAGCGTTTGAAAAGTGAAAGAGGCGAGGCTTTTGCATTTTTTATGGAATCGATTGTTTTATCTGCAAGAAAACTGATGGAAGAAATTTCTTTTGCGCAGGATTCGACGGTGGCGTTGTAGATTGCATCTCGGCTTTCGAAATGATTGTAGAGAGAGGCTTTTTTTATTTCCAAATCGTCGGCAATGTCTGTAAGTGAAGTTGCGCCGGCACTTTTTTCGAATGCGCTTGTAAGAAGGGACTGGATGATTTTTTCTTTGGAGAGGTTTCTTTTTTGCATAGTATGTTTATCGGAAACTAATGGAGATTAGTTTAAATTTTCTACATCTGCTAACATTCCCACTTGCTCTAAATTCTTCTAAGTATTAGAATTGCGGATGGATTATTTTATTTAATTGAGGATAACAAAATGGATTTAGAAGCTCTTGATAAGGCTGTTCGACGTGTTCCAGATTTTCCTAAGCCTGGAATTCTTTTTTATGATATTACTGGAATTCTTGTAAATCCGGAAGCTTTTAATTTTTGTATTGAAAAGATGGTTGAAAAATATAAGGACGCAAAGATTGACGCTGTTGCTGGTGTAGAAAGCCGTGGATTTATTTTTGCTGCTCCACTTGCACAAAAACTTGGAATTCCGCTCATTCTTATTCGTAAAAAGGGAAAATTGCCTGGCGACACTTATGAATGCAGTTATTCTCTTGAATATGGATCAGCCACAATCGAAGTTCATAAATCAGACATTAAAAAAGGTCAGAAAATTCTTGTGATTGACGACCTTATTGCTACTGGTGGTACTCTTGCTGCCGCTAAAAATTTAATTGAGCAGGGAGGAGCTGAAGTTTCCGATTTCTTTGGCATAATCGGGCTTCCATTCTTGAATTATAAGAAAGTTCTTTCGCCTAGTACTGTAACGACTTTGATTAATTATGATGGTGAATAATGCCTCGGAGGCAAGTAGTGCTTGCCGATAAAATATAAGGATAAAGAATATGATTAAGCTACCTGCAAAATATAAATCTATTTTAAGCGTTCGCGAAACCGAACACGCAATTGTTGCAATTAAAGACTTTTTTCAGCTTGCATTAAGCACTGAATTAAATCTTACAAGAGTTACCGCTCCTCTTTTTGTTGGAAGCGGCACTGGTATTAATGATGATTTGAACGGTGTTGAACGCCCTGTAAGTTTTCCTGTAAAAGCATTGAACGATAACAAAATGGAAATTGTTCAGTCTCTGGCAAAATGGAAGCGTCTTAAGGTAACAGACCTTGGACTTGAACCAGGCTTTGGTATTTATACAGATATGAACGCCCTTCGCCCGGATGAAGATTTGGATCCAATTCATTCTATTTATGTAGACCAGTGGGACTGGGAAATGGCAATTGACCCAAAAGACAGAACTGTTTTCTATTTACATGATGTGGTTCGTAAGGTTTACCGTTGTCTTCAGAGAACTGAATTCTTCCTTTATGACCGCTATCCTGATATTAAACCGATTCTTCCAAAAGAAATTAAGATTTTGTATGCTGATGATTTGGCTCGCGAATTCCCAAAACTTACTCCAAAAGAGCGCGAAGATAAAGTTGCCAAAAAATATGGTGCCGTATTTATTACTGGTATTGGCGGAAAACTTCCAGACGGAACTATTCACGATGGACGTGCTCCAGACTACGACGACTGGATTACTGAATGTGGAGACGGTCACCGCGGATTAAACGGCGATATTCTTGTTTGGAACCCTGTTCTGGACAGTGCTTTTGAAATTTCTTCTATGGGTATTCGTGTAAGTCCGGAAAGTCTTAAGGCTCAGTTAAAAGAACGTGGATGTGAAGAGCGTGCAAAGCTCAGCTTCCATTCAAAACTCTTGAACGGC
>JAILCM010000267.1 GCA_024680155.1 Treponema sp. | reverse complement strand
TTTTTCAAATCAACAGAAATAATCCGAACTTCCGTAGTGTAAACTTCCTTTTTTCCAATTTTTTTTAAGGCAGCGGGCGAAGATTTTTCTGTTACGGGGCGGGTTTCTGCATTATTTTTTCCAAAATGCCGGAAGTATGAGCTTAGTTTTATAACAGTTCCAACTTGCGGCGGAAAAAAATCTTGTTTATTTGAGCTCTGATTTTTACAACTTTCCAGATAAAATTCCGGTTCTCCCATTCCTTCTAAAAATTTCCAGTTATCTTCTTTAATTTGGCAATCAGCAGTGTAATATTTTGCAAAGTTGCCCTCTTTCTGCTGTTCAATCATGTAATCATAAAAATCTTGTGTTGTAGCAATCAGCAAAAGCCCGGATGTAACCGAATCAAGCCGGTGAAGCAATCCGTATTCAATTTCTTTTTTACCCTTCACTTTCAGGATTTCTGGAAAACGTTCTGCGGCCATCATCAAGGCATTTTTTGTGTCAGATGAATATAACGGAGCCGATGGAAGCCCGGACGGTTTATTCACAATTAGAAAAGGTTTATCTTTAGTGTCTAAAAATTGCAGCTCAATTTCATTTTCCGACTGATAATCTGACAAATTAGCCTCCTTTTCCAATTTTTCAAAAATCCCTCGCCCCTTAAAAAATTAAAACGGTTCCTTAGGATATTTAGCTTTAAGAACTTTCATGATTTTTTTGAATCGTTCCGGCGTTTTTGTGCAGAAGCTGGTACACTCGGTCTGCCCTGGCAATCTTATTTTCATCTTTTTTGAATGCAGCATTAACGTTGCATCAGGAAAAACGGAATCAACGCCTGAATAAATTGAATCACCAAGAATCGGGCAATTTAAATATTTCATATGAACGCGAATTTGGTGTGTACGTCCGGTTTTTATGCGTACCCGAACAAGAGAATAATTTCCATAACGTGCAATACAATGGTAGATTGTTCTGGCAAACTTTCCGTCGTCGGTATTTGTAACAGCCTTAAAACGCTGACGATTTTTTGGATCGCGGATTATATTTGTACGGATATCACCAGCTTTTGCCGGCAACTTTCCACGACAAATTAAAATGTATTCTTTTTGGAGAGTTCTGTCTTTAAACTGATTTTGCAGCCATTCTTCCGCATCTCGATTTTTAGCAGTTATAATAATTCCTGAAGTTTCTTTATCAAGACGGTGAACAATTCCAGGTCTTCGTCTTTTTAAAATTTCTGAATCAGGACCATCTTTTATTTGAGAAACCGATTCACGCCCCCAATGATAAAGCAAGGCATTCACAAGAGTTCCGTTCCAGTTTCCACAAGCAGGATGAGTTACCATTCCCTGAGCTTTATTTACAACTGTAACATTTTCATCTTCATAAATTATTTCAAGCGGAATATTTTCTGGGTCAATATTATCTGGAATATTATCTTCCCACGCAATTTCGATTTTATCTCCAGCTTTTACTTTTTGCGAAAGTTTTGCTTTTTTCCCGTTTATGATGATTTCTGAAACACCGCTTTTAAGTTTTGAACGGTTCATTCCATTCGGCAGAGAAGCTATAAATTTATCCAGGCGTTCTTCTTTAGTATAATCCTGTGGAACTTTTGCGTTAAAAAATGGCATCAGTTTTCTCCACTAGGTTCATTCTGTTCAGGCGGTTCAAATTCAAAAGGATTTTCAAGTTTGATTGCATCTTCATCATTTGTAATATTATAAATGTTTATCGTATTATTTTGATAAGTTGATTTTTTTAATTTATTTCGTTTTACAAGATTGATTATATAATCCGTAAGTGCAATTCCCACAGAAATTCCAACAGCAGTCCAGATTACACCTTTAATTTCATCAGAGGAATATTCAGCCGAAGCAGTAAGTGGATTTGTAAAAGTATAATTTGACCAGTCACCACTTTGCATACAATTGAACACAGGTTTTCCCATCGCATAAGCAATATTTACATCCAAAGTAACAAAAGGCATTGAACCAAGAGCAATAATTTCAAACCGGCGCAAATCTTTTAATCCCTGTGGAAATTCATCATCTTCGTATGGAGCAGGTGTTGTATTTGTTGAATCAGCCGCAAAAAGATTTACATTTAGAATAGAAGAGAATATTAAAAATAATACAACTGTTCGCAAAAAAAGTTTTGCATTCAAATTGATTTTCATTTATTCGTATAATCCCTCTCGCCAAAAATTGCCGTTCCAATTCTTACCATTGTTGAACCTTCTGCAATTGCCGCTTCAAAATCGCCCGACATTCCCATAGAAAGTTCTGTAAGGTCAAAATTTTTATATTCGTTTTTAAGTTTTTCTGCAAGATTATAAAGCGTTGAAAATGATTTGTGGATTGCACTTTGGTCTTCGGTAAAAGGTGCCATTGTCATAAAACCAGCCGGAATTATGTGAGGAGCTTTTCCTTCTGCACAAAAATCCAGCGCTTTACACAATTCTTCCCTGCTTGCAAATCCAGATTTTGATTCTTCGCCGGTATGAAATTCAAACAAAACTTTTATTTTCTTTTCAATTTTTGAACACTGCTTTTCAATTTCTTTTAGCAAATCAATTCTGTCTACCGATTGAATGCAATCTGCAATTTTTACCGCATTTTTTACTTTGTTTGATTGTAACTGCCCTATAAGATGAAGCTTTACACTTGGATTTTCTTCCAAAATTGACGGAAATTTTTCCATTGCTTCCTGAACGCGGTTTTCACCAAACAAAAACTGATTTGCGGCAATTGCTTCTTTTACAGCTTCCTGCGGATGAAATTTGCTTACTGCCAAAAGTTTTACGCTTTCTTGAGTACGGCCAGCTTTTACTTCGGCATCAGCAATTTTTTCTAAAACAGCCGACAAATTCTCTTTTACACTCATTTTATGCCCTCTTCGATTACATCACTTAATTTGAGCATTTCTGGTAAAGTAATAACTTCTGCCCTTTTCATCGGGTCAATTCCAGCTTTTTCAAGATAACTAAGCGCCAATTCTGAATTACTCAAATAATTTGTAAGGTTATTACGAACAGTTTTTCTTCGGGAACTAAACAATCCACGCTGTAGTTTTACAAATGCCTTAGGATTCTTACAACAAGGAAAATCTTCTTTTTTTGTAAGGACGATTGCTCGTGAATCAACATTTGGTTTTGGCCAGAAATTTCCACCACTTAAATCCATCAAAGGTTTTAAATCATAAGCCCAGTTACAAAGTACCGAAAAAGACGAATAATCTGGTGAACCAGGTTTTGCGCACATTCTTAATGCAACTTCCTTTTGAACGGTAAAAACACAACGCTCAAAACGCACATTCTGTTCAATTGTATCTGCAATAATTGTAGCAGCAATATTATATGGAAGATTTCCAAAAAAGCGGTCAGGAATTCCATCTGATTCAAACTTTTTGTACCAATTTTTTAGGGCATCACCTTCAATAAGTTCAAATTTTCCATCCTTAGAATATTTTTCAAAATATTGAGTAATCAGTTGAATAAAACCTTTATCAATTTCAAAAGCAGTAAGTTTTGCACCGCGCTCAAGAATTTCGTTAGTCATTGCACCAAGTCCAGGACCAATCTCCCAAACGGTTGTGCCTTCTTTTACATCAAGTGCGTCTACAATTTTTTTGCGGGCATCGCCATTTACTAAAAAATTCTGCCCGAATTTTTTCTGCATCGAAAATCCGTGAATATCCAAAACCTGCTTAAGTTCAGCCGGAGAATTATAATCTGGATGATTTATCATTTTTTTCCTGTTTTTAATTTATTTTTATAGAAGGCACTTTAGCAAACAAAAGCACCAAGAATCTTATAATAGTATACAAAATATTCATAAAAATTCCACTAGTCTTTGCTAATGGTGGAAAAATCAAACTAAGAATTATAAGGGCAAGCCCGGCATAAATAAAAATTGTTACAAGTGGCGACAAAAATACAGAAGCAATAATTCCAAACGGATTGCACGAACCGAACATTGCGAGAGAGACTGGTGCCGTAAAAAGTTGGGCCCCAGTGGATGAAGCAATTGAATTTGAAAGTACGGGCGGACAGAACCGAAGATAGATTTTGCTAAAAACTCGTTGTGTTACAAGAATACCGCCAAGTGCCGCATAAGATAGAATAAAGCCTGCATTTTTTATGTCACCGGGGAACAAAACTGACTGAAGCAAAAATGAAACACACAAAATTACAAGCATATCTGGGCGTTTTACACCAGAAACGCTGGAAAGCAAAAGTAAAAGAGCGCATATAAAAGCTCTGCACAACGAGGCTGAAAAACCTGCAAACCATACAAATAATAAAATAAAAACAATGCGAAGTACAAAAGAAATTTTTATATTTCCAATTTTATTTCCAACAAAAAGGGCAATTCCAGAGAATAAAGACAGATGCATTCCCGATAATGCTAAAATATGCGAAAGTCCGGCATTTTTAAACGCTTCTGCTGTTGAAGAATCAGTGTATTCGCGCGCTCCGCAAAGCAAGGCAAGTAAAAGACCTCCCGCATCTTTCCATAAATAAAGCAATCGTTTTAGATGCAGCCTGCACAAAGCGCGAATATACCACAAATTTCCAGGCAGATTTTTTTGCCAGTTACTATACCTGCAGGATTTTACAATAAAGCTTTCCCCAGAAAAATATCCATTAAAACAAAAATTACACCCTTGTTCATACAAAAATGCACCTTTCGCACTACCCGTCGAATATAACTTTCCAGGAAAAAAAACTTCAACCATTGATGAAGGAATCATTACTGTTAATGTTCCAGTTGCAACAGCGTGACTTCCATTTTGTGTAAAAACATTTTTTGCTCTTGTTTTAGCGTAGTAATACATTCCAGAACTCGTCTTTACCGGTGAAGATTCAATAACACCACAAAGTTCCGTTATATCTTTATTATCAAACAAAGTTATAAAAGGAAATCTTTGCGGAATTTTGACCATTCCACAATAAAACAGAACTGCACAAATAAAAGCCGCAATTACAAAAGGTTTTCGAGTAAATTCGCTTACCATCTCAATCCTGCCAGCGCATCTCGTGCAGCCGACAAGACTTCTTCCTGATAATCCAAATAGGTTACAGTAAGCAAAGTGTCAAAAGCAGACTTATCACCGATTGCGCCCAAAGTTTTAATTACAGCCAGAACAAGATCTTCAGAAAGTTTTTTCCCACTTTGTTTCCGGCCATTTAATTCTCCTAAATAGGCAGTCAATGGTGCAACAGAACCAACCGGAGCAATATTTGCCAGCGCCCTAACTACATTTGTCATTTGGGAATCAGACATAGCGCCCGAATTGTATTCAATTTTAGCAAGACTAAAGAAATCCACTGCTACAGCAGAACTCCTTGTCCATTTGTTTTCACTTAAAACAGAAATTGAGTCCATCTGGAGCAGAACCATTGCATCTGTTACTTCAGAAGAATTGCCCACTATTAATATAGACTCATTTAGTACATTTTCTGCAATCTCAGCTAAAAAATTTTGAGAAATTTTCTTATTTTTTCGTACAAGATCAAAAAGTTTGCGCATCTGGTAAGTATCTTTACTTTTTATAATTCTAAGAGCTTCATTCATAGAAACAGGAAGCAAATTGACAAGCGACTGTTCAAGTTCTGGAGTGAAGACTGTAAAACGTTTATCATTTAAAAGATTATAAATTATTGTAAAAGAAACATTATTTCCAACATAACCAAGAGAATTAATTACAGATTTTAGAACTCCAGCGTCTTTGGTAGAAGCGGCACTATTTTGCAAATATTCGTTTAATGTTTTTGTAAGCGGTTCTGGTGGAAGAACATTTCTTAAAGAAAGATATTTTGAAAGAACCGATATTTGAACTGTATTACTTGTATTAAAAAGCTTAAAAAGTGTAATCAGATTATCAACAAGTTCAGTTTTTTTTGCATCATCTTTGTTAAAGCCAAAATCATTTGGAATAGAAAGAATTGCTGCAACAGCCAAACCTTCAAGTTCGCGATCTTCTCCTAAAAGAGATTTATTTTCTAAAACAAAAGAAATTGCTTCATTAGTAAGCCATTCAGATTCTTGTCCGCTCGCCTCTCTTACAGCTAACGTTTTATCCTGAATATTGCCTTTTATAAACTGAATTTTATAACTTTGTGCAAATGAATTGCAAATTACAGAAGAAAAAATTGCGACTAACAAAAAAGCAGTTTTATTTTTCATAATCAAAGTTCCTTTTTAATTTGCTGCTGGTTCCAAAACTTGAGCCGTTGCTTGAACGTCCGATTTTTCTATATTTAGATTTTGAGTTTGATTATTTGTATTATTCTGATTTTGTCCAGACTGATTCTGTGCAGTAGAATTTTGATTCTGTGTGTCAGCATTTAAATCATTATTATTTAAAATTTCACCAGATTCCGTCACATTTTGTTTTGTTTTTTCTTCTGCTTCAGCTCTTTCATCATCATCAGTTTGCGAAAGTGCATCGTAAATTTCCTTATCTTTTTCTGGAAGCATATTATAAACGTAACTTAAAACTGCATTCCTCATTGCCGGCTCAATATGAACACATTCAAAATGTAAAAGAGACTGATTTTCAGTTTGATTGAATTCAACAGTTTTTATAGCACCAACCATTATTACAAGCGTATTTTGAATCGGGAACTGAAGTTTTATCTGAATATTTTCCACGCCTTTTCCACCAATACGAATCAGAGCTCCAGATTCTGAAATATCTTCAATATGACATTTATAACCATTTTTTGTTTCTACCGCATAATCAATATCTTTAGAGCGGATAATATAAAGCTGAGCATTAATATCACATTTAGCACGAACAGCCTTGCGTTTTTGAGTACGGATTAAATTATTTGAATGTCTTAAAGAGATTGTAGATTCACCTAAAAACATTCCGTGACCTTTTACAACAGTATCAAAAATATAACGCGCATCACCTTTTCGCCACAAATAAACACTTACAACTTTTCCATCCCATTCTTCAGCAGGAACCGTAATAAGATTTTTTTGACGCGGAACATTTATATAAATTTCTTTTCCGTTATTTATAATTTTTGAATAAAATACGCCTTTGCCCGGAAAAATAATTCGTAATTTCTGACCTTTTTCTAGACTAAGCGTTGTATCAAGTCCTTTTTTTTCATCAGATTCATTTTGAAGTTTTGTGCGGTAATCAAAAAGTTTAGAAATAAGTTTTTGAGTTTCGGGATCATTTTCTTTTTGTTCAGATGCAGCATGAGAAGTTATGTGAGCCATGCAACTTGTAAGAGCGTTCATTGACCAGAATAAATTTGTTGGAGTTTCAAGCCCACAGATTTTTGCAACTCTCCATAACAAAATAAGATTACCAAATGTAAATTTTGCATCAAGACCGGTAATAAAAAATGTAATCTGTTCTTTAAAAACAGAATAAATGAGCGTGGCCAAAATTATAATTACTGCGGCAATAACACATCCTACAAGAATATACACAAATCCCTCTTTTTATACTATAATATATAATAACACAAAAAAATGAAAAAGCATACTTTATTACCCGAAATATTGATATTTTCTATAATATTTTTAGGATGTATTTTACCACCTTTTTTTACAACGGCTGAAAATATTGAACAGGAAACTTTTACAAACTGGACGTTTCCATGGCAGGCATTGGGACATGGACTTTTTGCAACAATTCTATATATTTTGAGTTTAAAGCTTCTTCCAAAAAAAGATTTTGATGACCGTTTTTCTCGCGGGCAATTTTTTTTATTTTTTCTTCTGATTCCTTTTACGCTTAGTTTTGGGACACTTTTTTCAGTTTCGCTTGTGATGAAGTTTTTTGCTCTAATTTTTAAGGCTGATTCAGTACTTACAGTTCAAAAACCCGATTCTCTTATTTCCATTTTGTTTTGTGTTCTGCTTTTTGCAAATTCAGCTTTTTACGAAGAAGTGATTTACCGTTTTTATTTTCCAGAAGCGTTGCTGCGTTTTGTAAAAATTAAGCCTCATAAAAAATGGCTGGAAATTACATTAAATATTTTGATTGAAGTTACCGGTGCCTGTGTTTTTGCATTTGCACATTTGTATTCAGGTTATTTTTCGGTGATTAACGCGTTTCTGGCTCATATAATTCTGCGGATTTGTTTTAAGAAAAGCGGAAATATTTGGGGTGGATTTGCCGCTCACTTTGTTTACAACATGATTTCTTTGATTTTGTTGTAAGTCCACGAACTGATTTTTACGTTGTATGAGATTTGCGATTTTTTTCGGTCGAATTTGTAAACACAATGAACTTTGTAGACGCCCTCGCCTTTTTGTTCGATTAAAAATTCAGCTGAAGATTTATTGCCGAATTCAAGATTTATAAAAAGCGGCTCGTCGGAAGTTGAATGGGCGTTTGATGAAACATTCAGTTCGTCTGAGGATGCCCCTTCTGCATTTTCTTCATAAAAAATGCCGCCGTGTCGTAAATCAAGGAATTTAGTACAAATGTCGTAAAAGTTTTCGGATGATGAATTATGCGTTTTTTTCTGGTTGCCATAAGAAACGCTGACAGATTGCACGTCTTTTGCAGTTAAATTTCCAATCAGAGATCTTGAAACAATATATGGTTCGCTCCAATTTTGCACAGAAACGGAAGAAAAAACATCAATTGCAGTATCAGTTTCGTATACAGTGGCGGCTTTTCCTGTCATAAAATATCGCGAAATCTGGGCAAAATCCATTTTTCCAAACAAAAGTTCCGGGAAATTTTCTAAAGATGTCTGATATTTTATACAAAAAGCGTCATCCAAAGTGAAAATATAGCTATTTTGCCCTTGAATACTGTCTGTTATTTTATACATATTACGAACTTTTATTAACTCTGCAATAAACTTTTGAACTCGTTCCTGTGAAGCCGGAATAAAATCATTCTTGCCATTCTGCTGAACATACCAGATTCCGTCCTGCTTTGTAAGAAATATTGATTCATCATTTTTTGTAAGTTTGAATTTATTAATTTCGTTTTTATATTTTGCATTAACGTAAGCAGTTTTAAAACTTTTTCTTTTATCAGTTTTTTGAACAAATGCAAAAGACAAAATATAGGCAAGAATCAGAAATCCTGCAACGCCCCACAAAATCAAAGTTCTATTCAGCTTCATAAAGCCTTCTTCTGGAAATAAAAGTTACAATCCAGCAAATAAAAATCATTAAAGGAATCACGCCACACAAAATAATCAGAACGGCATTTTTTCTAACAGCGAACTGTTCGGCATCGGAAATTTTATATAAACTTGTATCACGGAAAATTCTACTCTGAAGCTCAGCTAATTCTTCTTCACCATTCAAACGCAAAAGCACATTTGAAAGAAAATCGAAATTTCTGTAATCACCGTAATCATCAGAATTGTTATAACCAATCATCAGTGAATTTAAAAAGAGCGGATCAGAAACTACAATAATATCGCTTGAACTGCAACTTTGCGCATTAAAAAGTCCGTCCAAAGCACCTGTAATCCTTGCTGCTACAATTTGTGTTCCACGCTCAAATTCAATCCCGGCTGCAAAATTTTCCTTAAGATTATCGCGTAAAATAAACGGGTTTGTTACAATTCCTGTATCTGTTCCACGCCCTGCTTCGTAGTACCAGCTTGAAGGACTTGTTACCGCATACGCTTTTGCATTTGCATCCAAAATCAACGGAACCGGCCAGAAAAGAGTCATTCCATTTTTTACGTTATCCTGCGCCAAAAGATGAATCCACAAAGGATAATTTAATTCTTCCACAGTCGGGTTCTGCTGAATAAACGGATTCACATCTTCCTGCTCGGCATACATAGAAATATGCGAACACGAAATATCGGCGGCAACTTTATCTTCAAAAATAACGCCCCAATTTTCTAGAATCTCTACTATATTAGTATTCTTATTCCGGGTAATCGACCAATCTTCAAGACTAACGCTGAACGGACTAACTGCAAAAAATACGCCGCCCTTTTCTTCCAAAACATATCGTTCAATTGCAGCGGCATCTTCCAGCAAAAGTTCACTATCACCAATTACTAAAAGCGGACCGTTACAAGTTTCAAGCTCAGAAACATCCGCAAGCAAATTACAAATAAAGCCCTGCGAATTCATCCACGGAGTTATATAGCTGTAATCATTTTGTAGGCTCATTCCATTGCCAATAAAAATATTTACAATTCGGTTGATTCCACTTACAATATGTTTTAAACGGCCATCCAAATCGTATTCAAGAGTATCGGCGGACATTAAAAATGGAATAATTTCTGCATTTCCGTTGTATTCAATAACAATTGCAGAATAAACCGTTAAATATTCTTTTGAATTATTTTTTGCTGTCATCAACTGCTGGCTTGCAATTCCATAATTTTTTAACAATTGGGAAGTCTGTTCTGATTTATCAGGATCTTTTATTAAAAAAGAAATATTTTTGTTTGTAGCCGCGTACGAATTCAAAAAGTCAGAAATATCGCGGATTTGAGGATAATATTTTGCAAGAGAAGATGAACGGTAATAAGTAATTTTTACGGGCTCATCAACTTTTTTAAGAAGTTCCTTTGAATATTTTGAAATTGAATAAACTTTATTTTGCGAAAAATCCAGACGGAAAAAATATCTTGTGGAATTTAATAAAGAAAAAACTGCAATAAAAAGAACCGGCAAAATCTGAACGAGTGTTTTTTTGGTGAATGCACGTCCCTTTTTGGATGAATGAACAAAATCAGCCGCAAAAACACAAAACAAAGAAATCACGGCAAAAAAAACTAAATCTCGCGAATCAAGAATTCCTTTTCCTGCTGCGTCAAAATGCCAGGCAAAACTTATCTGCTTAAAAAAATCAGAAAGAAAATGCGGAAGATTTGCGTAAACTGCAAAAAGATGACTGCTGTTAAACAAAGCAAGAATGAGTGCCGAAATCACAAAAGCCGTAATTGAAGAGTCAAACAATTCCTGAATAAAAATGCAAACACAAATTAGGGCTGCCCCATAACACAAAAGACAGAAAATACTTGTAAAAATCTGGCCATAATCAAGAGAGCCGAACAAATTTACAAGAAGGATTGCCGGTACAAGAAGCAGAACCATCACCGAAAATTGAATGAAATTACACAGAAAATCGGCAGAAAGTTTTGTAATATATTTTACCGGAATAAAATTATCGTATGCGGAAAAAGATTTTTTATAACACAAAAACGGAAGAACAATAATACTGATGTACGGAACTGCAGAAAAATAAAGCAGAAGATTTGTGTTTCCGTTTGTAAAAAAATTCTGCCGTACAAAAAAATTGAGCGTCGTAAAAAGCGAAAAAATCAATGCACTGATATAAAAAATCGGATTTTTGAAACAAAAAATAAGGCGATATTTTAGGAGCCGGAAAAAAGTGCTGCCCGCTTTTGGAGAACAATTTTCATTTCGTGAATTATTCATCTGCGGCCCCTTTTTGAGTAAGTTTTAAGAACGCCTGTTCAAGCGAAGTTGTGCCGGTTTGTTTTATAATCTGTTCTTCTGTACCGCTTGCTGCAAGTTTGCCTTTATTCATTACAAAAAGATTCGTACACAAAGAAGTAACTTCCTGCAAAATATGGGTTGAAAGAAGAACCGCCTTTGTTTGTGCCGATTTTTCTATAAGTTTGCGCATCTGAATTATTTGCGAAGGATCTAATCCAGTGACTGGTTCATCCAAAATTAAATTCGGTGGATTATGAATTAATGCCTGTGCAAAAGAAACCCGCTGCCCAAAGCCTTTTGAAAGCGTTTTAATTTTTTTACAAAGAACTTCTTCCAAATCACATTCACGGATTACTCTTTCAAGTGCATTTTTTTTCTGGTCGGGCGTTAAATTATGCAAAGCCGCACAATATTCCAGAAATTCCGTTACATACATTTCCTGTGGAAGAAGAGATTTTTCTGGCACATACCCAATCAATTCCATTGCTTTTTCTGGATTTTCTACTATATTATATTTTTGACCATCGTAATTAGAAACTAAAACTTTACCGCCAGACGGAAAATGAAATCCGCAGATTGATTTTATAATTGTAGTTTTTCCTGAACCGTTTGCACCAATTAATCCTGTAACAGAGCCATCCTGTACAACAAGAGAAATTCCATGAACTGCAAAACCGCTTTTCTGAGCATTTTTTGAGAAACCTGATTTATAATTTTTTGAAAAATCTGATAATTCAATCATTTTTCGGACATTTTTTATAAGTCAATTTTTTGTAACCGACGACGCAGCCTAATTAACAAAATTTTCCTAATCTACATAAGGAATTTCTATGTGCATACGGTCACGTGAAAGTTCAGCAGCAGGCCAAACAGATTTTGCTTCTTCCAAAAGAATAGAAAGATCCTTGTCTGTATAGCGCGGACTGTAATGAATCATACACATTCTACGAACATTTGCCTCTTTTGCAATTGTAGCGGCCTGTTTTGCAGTCATGTGTTTTTTTTCTTTTGCCTGATCAATTAAAGCATCTTCAAACATTCCTTCGCAAACAAGTAAATCGGAACCACGAACTTCGTCAATAATAGAAGGTTTAAAAAGCGTATCGGTTACAAAACTGAATTTTCTTCCGCTGCGTTTTTGTCCAAGAACCTGTTCCGGTTTTACAATTGAACCGTCTGCAGCTGTAACTTCAAAACCTTTCTGCAATTCCGACCATAAAGGACCACATGGAACACCAAGTTCACGAGCTTTGTCTGGATTAAATTCACCGGGGCGATCAAGTTCTTCCAATGTATAGCCGACGCAGGTTTTTGTATGGTCAAGCGGGAATGCACGAATATAAAAATCCTTACCCGAATGAACAACACACGGTGCCGTAATTTCTTTTACGACAATCGGATAATTAATGTACATATCCAGAACTTTGCGGCTTGTTTCTATATATTCCTTGATTTTAGGAGGACCATAAATATACAAAGGTTCAGTTCGTTCAACTTGAGCAGAAAGCATAAGAATTCCAGGAAGCCCTGTTACGTGGTCTGCATGAGTATGAGAAACAAAAATTGCATCAATTTTTTTCCATTTAAGATTAAGGCGGCGTAAACTTACTTGAGTTCCTTCTCCACCATCAAAAAGAAATAAATCTCCTTCCCTTCTTAAAAGCACGGAAGTTAAGTGTCTGTAAGGAAGCGGCATCATTCCGCCACAACCTAAGATAAAGGCTTCCATGTTCATACTGCTGACTTCTTGTATTCGTTAATTGTGTTTATAAGTTTTTCGTATTCAACTTGAGTTTTCTGGAAAAGTTCATTTAATTTTACTTCGTCTTCTACTACACGTGGACGCAAATATTCTGTAAGTTCTGTATCGGCTGTAGTAAAGGTGCCAAGTCCAAGGTTGAGTGCATTACCTTTTAAAGTATGAGCGGCAAGAAAAGCTTTTTCCCAATCTTTTGCAGCAAGAGCTTCTTTTAAAAGTTCAAAATCTGGTACATCCAGAAAACGCAGCAAATATTTTTGTATACGCTGGTCTGTAGCAAGACGACTTAATACTTCATTATAGTCACCGCCAATTATATTGTAAAATTCTTTAAGTTCCATTTTTTTAGGCTCCAACTTTTTATTTCAATGTTTTATTCAAATTTATTATTCCAAATTAGAAAGTACAGAATCCAAATCTGAATATGATTGAAGGAAATTTTTTATTGTAGAAAGAAGTTCAGGAATTTTTACAGGTTTAGAAAGATGAGCATTCATTCCAACTTCAAGTGATTTTTCCTTATCTTCTTCTGAATCTGCGGCGGTCATTGCAATAATAGGAATTCCGGCAACATCTTTATCGGCAAGAGCACGAATTGCAGCAGCGGCTGAATAACCGTCCATTCGTGGCATCATTATATCCATAAGAACAAAATCAAATGAATCTTTTGTACTCATCTTAAGAATATCAACTGCTATATCACCGTCTTCTGCTTCTGTAACAATTACACCTTCTTCAGAAAGAACTTCGCTGGAGATTTTTCGGTTCATTTCGTTATC
Source organism: Treponema sp. (assembly GCA_024680155.1). Taxonomy (GTDB): domain Bacteria; phylum Spirochaetota; class Spirochaetia; order Treponematales; family Treponemataceae; genus Treponema_D. The sequence continues at coordinate 19,893 of JAILCM010000267.1, read as the reverse complement.
TTCTACAAGAAGAACTTTTTTTCCTTTTAATTCAATATCCATATTTTCAACTCCGTTCAATAAATCACTTCTATTATATATTAAAAATTGCTAATTTTACAATAAAAAGCACTTGTACAATCACAAAATTTTAGATGATTTTTTATTGAAGATGATTATGAAACTTCCGGCTAAAAACAAAAATGTTACAAGCCAGCTGATTGGATACGAAAGAAAAATTGTTAATTCTGAATGTAAGGCCGGAATCTGGAAAAAGGTTGCAAGATACACAAGACGCAAGCCACACGCCCCTACTAAAGTTACAATCATCGGTATAAGAGAATGCCCTATTCCACGAATTGTATTAGCCATACAGTCCATCATTCCGCAAAGTGCATAGGTAGTACAGATTATGCTTAAACGAATCATTCCGTGCTGAATAACTTCGGGATTTTTTGTATAAAAGCCAATCAAAGTTTCGCCAAAAAGATAAACAAGCCAGCCTAAGCCTTCGCCAATTACAATTACTACTGCCTGTGAAACAAATACAAGTTTTTTAATTCTGTCTTTTCTTCCAGCACCCATATTCTGCGAACAGAACGTTAAAGCTCCCTGAGAAAATCCATTCATTGAAGTATAAACAAAACCTTCAAGATTACATGCCGCCGAATTTCCTGCAATTGCAATAGAGCCGAATGAGTTTATAGAAGACTGAATAATAACGTTTGAAAAAGAAAAAACAATTCCTTGTAAGCCCGCCGGAACACCAATCCGTATGATTTTTGCAAGAATTGAGCCATTCATTTTAAGTTCACGGAAATTCAGCTTAAAATCATCTTTCTCAAAACAAAGAATCAAAATTACAAAAACTGCCGCAAAAGTTTGAGAAATTACCGTAGCAAGTGCAACTCCCGCAACATCCATCGAACATTTTATAACAAAAAACAGATTCAAAAGAACATTTATAAGACCTGCAATAAACAGAATTACAAGTGGACGCTGGGTATCACCTTTTGCACGAAGCAACGCACTTCCAAAATTGTAAATCATTGTTGCCGTAATTCCGCCAAAATAAACTTTTAAATAAAGTGCCGCAAGATTTAAAACTTCTTCGGGTGCCTGCATAAGATGTAAAATTGGTTTTGTAAAAACTATACCAACTGCAGTAAGGATGATTCCGCTTACAACGCTTAAAAGGATTGCCGTATGAACCGTCTGTTTTAATTCATATGATTTTTTTGCTCCAAAAAAGTTTGCCGCTACAACATTTGTACCAACAGAAAGTCCAACAAAAAGATTTACAAGAAGATTAATAAGCGAACCTGTAGAACCAACTGCCGCCAGAGAATTATCACCAGCAAAACGACCGACTACAATAACGTCAGCCGCATTAAACATAAGCTGGAGAATATTAGAAATAATTAGTGGAACCGAAAACTTCATAAGTTTGGCAAAGATTGAGCCTTCGGTCATGTCTATTTGTCTTGCAAACATATATTTGTGCGCTTCCTGTTTTAGCTTTTACAAATCCATTACCTTTTACAGTTCCATTATATCAAGCATTTCGCGGAAAAAATGATTTTCGACTTTTGCGTTATTGTAAAATTCACCGTAGGATTCAAATTTTTTAGTTTCGTAAAGCTGGCCAAAAAGAATATAGTCGTGTCCGTCAATTTTATCGTAAGTAAGAATATAGTTTTTGCCGTTGTAAGAAAATTCGTAATTCTTTTTAACGCTAACTAAATAGAACAAATCGTCTTTTGTCATACGAATATTTTATTAAAATGCACGTTAATTTTCTATATATAAATTCTAATTTTTTATTATGACCAAAATATATGTAATAATGAGTTTGCCCTGTAAAAAGTCCTATGTTATAATTAAATTATGTCTAAAATTACAGAAGTTTCGGAAAAAATAAAATCGGCTGTAACGTCGGTTTTTAAAGGAAATGAAAATATTGTTGATTTAATTCTTGCGTGTGTGTTTTCTGGAGGGCACGTACTTTTGGAAGATGTGCCTGGAACTGGAAAAACTGTTCTTGCAAAGGCATTGGCTAAAGCTTCGGGGCTTGCTTTTTCACGGGTTCAATGTACGCCAGATTTAATGCCTTCTGATATTACAGGAAGTTCAGTTTGGTTGCCTTCTAGCCAGAAGTTTGAATTCCGTTCTGGTCCAGTTATGGCAAGTATTGTTTTAGTTGATGAATTAAACCGTGCAACTCCAAGAACTCAGTCGGCACTTTTGGAATGTATGGCAGAAAAACAAATCAGCGTTGATGGTCAGATTCACAAATTGAATGAGCCTTTTTTTGTAATTGCAACTCAAAATCCTGTTGAATCGGAAGGAACATTCCCATTACCAGAAGCCCAGAAAGACCGTTTTACAATGACACTTTCAATCGGGTACCCGGATAAAGCACAGGAAGAAGCAATCATCACAGCACAGAATTCAACCGTTCATCCTGTAGAAAAAATTGCTTCCGTTGTTACAAAAGAAGAAATTCTTGCGTGCATGGAAGAAGCCGTTACAATCCACGTTGAAGAAACAGTTCTAAGCTATCTGCTTGATTTAGTAAACCTTACGCGTAAAGATCAAAGAATTGCGGCAGGAGTTAGTCCAAGAGGTTCGCTTGCTTTGTATAAGGCTTGCCAGGCTTATGCTGCAGTAAAAGGCCGTTCTTATGTTGTTCCTGAAGACATTAAACTTCTTGCTCTGCCGGTTTTCCGTAACAGAATCATCCTTAACAGTGATTCAGTTTTAAAAGGTTATACAAGCGAACAGATAATTCAGGAGCTTATAGACCAGCAGCCACTTCCGGCGTTTAAGGCACATCAGTAAATGATAAAAACTTCTACAATGGTAATGGCGGCATTTTTTGGAAGCGTAATTCTTTGTTTTGCCATTCCGTTCAGACTTTTACAATTTATAGGATTCTCACTTTTTTTTGTAATTTGTGTGTCTTACGTTTACGCAAAAATTCTTTATAACAATATAAAAGTTACGCGAACAATTAAGGAATTAAAACTTGCCTGCAAAGAAGAAACCGAAATCAGTTTTGCGCTTAAAAATTTTTGCAGACTCCCGGCTTTTATCTGCTATTATTCGGATGAAGCACCATTTTTATACGTTTACAACAACGGAAATTCTGGAATTACAACTTTACGCCGCCACGAAATAAAACACGTTACTTACAGAATTGCCGCTCAATACCGCGGATTGTACCCTGTTGGCCCTGTAAAAATTAAAACCAGTGATCCGCTTGGTTTGTTTGAAGTTGATATTGAAGTTCCGTGCGAGCTTAAAATCATGGTAAGACCGGCCAGAATAAAACTGCACGCAGAAACACATCCGGGCTTTCCACAAGGCGTAATCAAAATTAATAATCCGGTTTATGAAGATATTACAATGCGACGTTCGGTTCGTGAATACATTAACGGCGATGAACAAAAACGCATAAACTGGAGACTGAGTGCAAAATTTGGTGAACTTTTTACAAATCAATATGAAGAATCTTATGATGCACCATTTTTTATATTTTTGAATCTTGCAGAAGAAGATTACGAACTTAAAAACCGAAGCTACTATAGCGAAAAAGCAATTGAAATTGCGGCGGCACTTGTTGAACTTGCACGAAAACACAAACAAAGATGCGGATTTGCGGCTTACGGAACCGATTTTCCTTATTTAAAACCACGGCAAAATCAGGCTGATGTAATTCTTGATATTCTTGCGCTCATCAATCTTGTAAAAGGTCATCTTCCATATAATCCAGAAAAAAAATTCCGCCATCAAATGCCTGCGGGAACAATGATATTTACAGTTGGTCCAAAAGAAGTAGAAAATTATTTCTTAAAACTGGAAGCCGGCAAGGAGGCAGTTTTTGAGTAACATTTTGAATCAAAATGAAAGCTTTACTTACCAAAACAATGAATCCAGCCGAAAAACCAGCAGCCTTCTGGAACGCTTTTTACTTATTTCGGTTTCGACAAGTTTTGTGGTGATTGCGCTTTACGTTTTAAATGCAAGTTTTACGACTTCACAATTATTTGATGTTGCTTTTAAGCCTGTCACACTTTTTGTTTATGCAATGGTAATTTTGAGTGCACCAGTTTATGCCGCAGCCCTTGATTTTTTTATTCAGCAAAAAACACCGGCAATAGTTCATGGTGCAATTTTAATTCCAGCTCTTGTTGCAGTTGTGATTATCACACTTTCTTTGCAGCAACCGCCTTCAATTCTTTATTCACTTATTCCGGCAAGCATAGTTCTTTATATAATTTGCGCTTACATGAACAATTTTTTCTTATTTCACGAAAATTTTCTGAATTCAATAGAAGGAATGAATGGCGAAAAACTGAGGGCTTACCTTTTTAACAACAAATTTACAGCCGGAGATTTTGGAAAATACATAAAACGCTTGCAGGGATTTTTGGCAACTCTCGGTTTTATCACATTTCTGCTGCTTTTTGGTGGAAGATTTATTGGTGCAGCGTATAATCTGCTTATAGTAATATTTGTTTTGTATTTTTATACATCTCTTTTTATAAGTTTTATTCTTACGGGGCTTTATAACCGCGAAATATATTATTCATTTTTGGGCTTTAATACAATCTTAAAAAAACGTCAGTCACTTTTTGCAGTTTCTCTTTTAATTCTTTTGATTTGTTCAGTTGCGGGATTTGCAATTTCTTCAAACAGGGCTTTAATCAAAATAAAACCGCTGGAATTTACCGAAAAAGATTCTATTAAAATTGAAAATCCGGTGATTGATTTGCCAATTATAGAAGACCGGGAACTTCCACCGCCAGAAGATGATTTTTTCCTGCGTGAATTTTATGATGAAAAAGATTTTAGCATGGTCTGGTACGTTATAGACATTGTTGCAAAAGTGCTGATGTGTCTTGGTGCCGCTTTTCTTTTGTTTATGCTGATTTTTACGTTTGCAAGAAAAGGACTTTTCAGGGCGATTTTTAAGGAAGGATTATTAGCTCAGTTTTTTAAAAAGTTTTTCCGTGATTTTAAGGATTTTTTGAAGATTCTTTTCCATATAAAAATAGATGAACCGGAAGATTATTCAAAAATTCAGACAGAAGCTTTTAGCCAGAACATACAAAGTTATCTGAATAAAACAAAAAAAAGCCGCGAAAAACGAAACGAAATTGACCGTCTTACAAAAATTTTCATGACTTTGATTGACTGGGGAAGCCGACGAAAGATTATTTATACACAAAACCTTGCTCCTGCAGAATACACAGAACTTTTGCAGGAATATTTTGCAAAGAATGACAGAACCAGCTTTTTTGAATATACTAAGACCGCCGGAGATTTGTTTGAAAAAGCCCTTTATGATAAAAATCTGCTTTCACAAGAAGAAGAAACGAACTTTAAAAAGGCAGTAAGGTCGATTACGACATTCACCCTAGGCTAAACAATCATATTTTTCGGGTATGATTTTAGGACTAAACAGGCAAAAAAAATGAAAGTTGTTTTTTACAGTACAAATACCAACATTTTTGATGAAGAACACGTCGAATTTATAAATTTTCCGTCAAATTGTGAACAATTTTTTGCTTTTACACAAAAGTTCCCCGATGATGAGTTTTATATTGTGACGCAAAAGCCTGCACTGTTTATGCCGGAAGAAGACCCTTCTCATGCACAATTTGAATCACAAAATGGACGGACTTTCTACGCGCCGCAAGATTTTTCGCCGGAACAAATTGCCGCTAAAATTGCAGAACTCTCCCCCGATCTTGCAATTGCAATGACCTTTTGGGTTGCTCCCTTTGACTGGCTCACTGTAAGCGATGCACTTGTTGCCCAGGAATTACAAAAACTTGGAATAAAAACTATATGTAATCCGCTGCAAACTGCTCTTACCTGTTTTGATAAAAACAAAACCCGTGAATTCTTTTTACAGAATGGATTTAATGCACCTCGCTCACTTTTTGTTGACCACGATATGTTTTTTTGTGCAGGAAGTCAGAAAGAAGTTTTGCGCAACATTTACCGGGAAAGCGTTTTCTGCCAGATAAAACAGATGCAACTGCCGCTCGTAATAAAAGACACAACAGGTTTAAGTTCATATTCGCTTGCAGTTGTAAACACTTATGGAGAAGCGTTTAATTATCTTACTTCTAAAAAGAATAATTCAAACCGGCTTGTTCAGGAATTTGCAGAAGGTTTGCAGGTTGGAGTTGAAGTTTATGGAACGCCCGGAAATTATACGGTTCTTCCGCCCTTTGTTTTTAGTACGAATAAATACGGAATTACAAGTCCTAAGCAGAGTGTAAAATTTTGTACTGCATTATGGGGGATAAAACAGTCTACTTCTTTAGACAGTCTGATAAAAAATCTAGCTGAAAAATTACAGTTTTGCGGAGTTGCCCAAATTGATCTTGTTTATAAAGATGGAAAATGGACTTTTATAGAAATTAATCCTCGTCTTAGCGGCATGAGTCGTTCTTATGCAGCTGGATTGGGCTGTTCTTTGTTTGAATTAATCTATTCACCACAGCAAAAAGTTGAAATGAATCCTGTTTTGAGTTTAAAACTTCCGCCACAGGAAAAAAATGTACTTGAAAAAATTTTCGAACTTAATTCAAGTACGCCCGCACCTGGCAGTTCAAATGATTCGAAATTACCTGCAAATGAATCACAAAAAATCAGCATCAATCAGATTTACGACAGTGCCGCAAAACAGGAACGCGAAAAAGGATGGTGCGAAGTTATCATTACTTCAAAAAATGTTGAAGAAATTGCCAGCCTTTTAAATATGGTAAAAAATCTTTTTGAAAATCTTTCGCCGGAATTAATCGAACTTCAAAAACCAGACGTTTCTATATTTGAACAAGCTGAATTAATACTGAAATGTCCTCAAATTGACGAATAATTTTATCGTATTCCAAACTATCCTGCTCTGAAGTCAATTTTTTGGCAACAGAAACAATTACTTCTTTTGAATATTTATCTTTCGGGTAAACTAAAACTACGGACTTATCACCAGTCTGCAAAAAGTTGTGCTCGCCCCAGTCTGTATAACGTGTAGCTCCAACAGAAACCATGATTTTTTCCGGGCAGCCGCTTTCTACTAAGTACGAATGAATATCTTCGGCAGGACCTTCATCTTTTTGTCCGTTGAATTTTTCCAAAAGCCAGTCCGTAAGCTTTTTGTAAAAATAGCTGTAACCCCGGATTGCAGAATCTTCACCATAAGGATGAATAATGCCATCACGCACAAGAAAACTCGCAATTCGGTAGCGGTCAAAAATAGAACCGAACTCAAAATAATCAGCAGGAATCAGATTTGAAGAAAAGCCTTTTGAACACGCTCCCCAGTTTTTTTTCTGACTGATTTTTTTAGCGCCCTGTTTACGGATTGAACAATCGTTGGAAGCTCCAAAACAAATCGGTTTTAGAGAAACAAGTTCGTACTGTTCGGAAGACTTTGAACTTTCGGTTGAAGTGGCCAGACCTTTTTCAGTTCCATTTGTTTGTTTCCACTCAGCTTCAAAAATGATTGCACATTCAGGTTCAATCTGAAGCTTTTCTTCGCCAGCAGGAAAAATTATTTTTGTACTGTCAAAAGGATAGATTTTCAGAAAGTTGGGTGTTTTTAAAGTTGGACTGTTTGCAGCGGGAATATAAGTTGGGAATACAGCTTTTGGTGCGTTTGCTTCTGCGATTTTTACATTTGCAAAATCAACTGCTTCTCCTGCCTGTTCAAGATGACCCGTAAAATTTCCTGCAACACCAAAACATGGAATTTCTTTTGTAGAATAAAAATCAAACATAATTTTATCTTCCCTTGAACTTCTTTATTACCTTTTTATGCCAGAATGCACGTAAGTTTTCAGCACATCGATACAATCCATAAGAAGCTTTTAATGGAAAATCCCAGCTTCCCGGTCGATGAATGTTCAAACCGCCAAAATTAGCCTTAAACATATAAAGTCCGTGCATAGGATGATTTTCGTCTTTTCCTTCAGGAGGCATTCCATACATATCGTAATATCGGCTGCCGTAAGCCTTTGCATCCTTCATGGCAGTCCATTGCAAAAGATGATTTGGCATAAGGTTGCGTTTGTTGTTGCTGCTTGCACCATAAAGATAAATTGATTCATCATGACTAAAAAGGGTCATTATTGAGGCAATTTCATCACCTTCGTGCTCTGCAATGTAAAGATTAATTTCAGGAACGTCTTTTCCAGCGGCAAGTTCTTCTGCAGAAGATTTAATCAAATCAAGATAATAAGATTTTGCATGGCTGGAATTTCCGTCGCGGGCATTGGTTTCTTTTGTAAGTTCATAGAATTTGTCTATTTTTTCAGACATATTAAGACTTTTTCCAGAATATTTATGAACAATTACACCTTTTCGCTCGCTCAAACGGATATTATATCGCCATTTTTGATGCATTCTTGCAAGAATTTCATCTTCACTCACAGTTAAATCAACCAAGGTACTATCCGGCGGCTGAATATCAACCTTAGATTTTTTAATATGAATGCGGTCTGCAAACGAAACAATCTTCATTCCGTGGTTAAAATCATCACGTTCTTCCGGGCTAAAAAATACAACATTCGGATCAAAACGGATAGCAATCGTATTTTTTGGAAGAAGCGGTTTTAAAGCCTTGGCAATATCATTTAAGAACCAAACAAATTCAATAGTCTGAGTTTCTGGAGTAACAATTTCCTGATTTATAATTGAAACGCCTTCTTCATCAAACGCTTCGTCAATAACATCCGGCGGAGTACATTCAAAAGGAAGCTCTGGCATAAGAGGAATATACGCAATCGAAAACGCATTTTTAGCAATAGAACGATTTAAAACTGCAAGTTCAAAAGATTTTTCAAAGGCATGTTCATCATTTTCTGCATATTCAGCAGGAAGTTTTGCATTTATCAAAAATCGTCGGTAAGTCCAGCCATGACGAGCCTTAAATTCACACCAAAAAGGAGTCTGCAAAAAAGTTCCGTTATTCGGTTCAGCAGCAGATTCAATTTGTTTTATTTCAATATCAAACATGCGCAGATTATAGCATTTTTACGGGGTTGTTACAAATATTTGTATATTTTTCCTTGACAACGCGTGTATATTGTGTATATCATATATACACAATATACACAATTATTTTATGCAAACCTACAGTAAGGAGGCAGATTAAATTATGCAGGCACTTAAAATTGAAAATCTTACAAAAACCTACAAAACTTTTAAGCTTGATTCTGTAAGTTTTGAGCTTGAACAGGGCTACATCATGGGTTTTATTGGCAGAAACGGAGCCGGTAAAACTACAACGTTAAAATCAATGCTCAATTTTACTCATCCTGATTGTGGAAAAGTTACAATAAATGGTTTTGACATTAAAGAAAATGAATTCGAAGTAAAAAACTCAATTGGTTTTGTAAGCGGTCTTGACGGTTTTTATAATTCAAAAAAAATCAAAGCTGTAACTAATGTAACAAAAAAGTTTTACCCTAACTGGAACGACGAATATTACCATGAACTTTTGCAGAAATTTAATCTGGACGAAAACAAACTTATAAAAAATCTTTCCGCTGGAATGAAGGTAAAATATCAGATTGCGATTGCTATGAGCCACGATGCAAAACTGCTTATTTTGGATGAACCGACTTCGGGACTTGATCCTGTTAGCCGCGATGAACTTGTTCTTCTTTTTCAGGATTATGTTGCAGACGGTGAACATACAATTCTTTTTTCAACTCATATTACTTCTGATTTGGAAAAATGCGCTGATTACATCACTTATATTAAAAAAGGAAAAATCCTTAAATCGTGTGATGTTGTAAGTTTTAAAGAAGCTTATCTTTTGGTTGCAGGTAAAAAAGATGATTTGACCGATGAACTTAAACAGAAAATTATCGGGTTGCATATTCACAATCTTGGTTTTGAAGGTTTGATTGAAGCAAAAGATAAAGATGCCTTTGGAATGTGCGAAATTTCTGAACCTAGTCTTGAAGATATTATGGTTCACAACGAAAGATAAAATCTTACATCAAAAAATACGAACTTTGGAGGTCTTAATATGAATAATTTTTTAAATAAAGAAATAAAACTTTGTCTTTCACCGGTAAATTATCTTTTTCTGTTTTTTTCAACAATGTTTATAATTCCTAGTTACCCTGTTTACGTAAACATCTTTTACTATTGTTTGAGCTGCTTTTTTATTTTTAATAACGCGGAACTTAATAAGGATATTGCCTACTCTATGATTTTGCCGATTACTAAAAAACAAATTGTAAAATCACGCTGTATTCTTGTGTTTACTTATGAATTAGTTGGTATTTTACTTACAATTCCATTTGCAATTTTGAATCGTAAATTTTTTCCAGAAGGAAATAATGCCGGAGTTGATGTAAATCTTGCTGCTTACGGATTAATTTTAATTCCTCTTTCAGTTTTTAATCTGATTTTCTTTACTATGTTCTATAAAAAAGCTGAAAAACCTGGAGTTCCGTTCTTTATTGCTTCTGCGGGTTTCTGGTTGTGCTATTTTATTCTTGAATTCCCAGTTTGGATTAAAGGTATTTTGAACTTAGAATTTATTAATCAGCTTGATAGTGTTGATTTTTACCCGGCCGTTCATCTTCCTGTTTTAGGATGCGGAATTGTTGTTTTTATTTTAAGTTGGATTATTACTTATTCAGTTTCTGCTAAACGCTTTGAAAAAGCTGATTTATAATGGATATTGTTCTGAAACAAAATTCGGATGAACCAATTTATTCTCAAATTTATTCTCAAATTGTAAGTCAGATTTTGAACAAAACTCTGCAAAGCGGGAGCCGGCTTCCCACAATCAGGAATATTGCCAACGAATTAAGAATAAGCGTTATTCCTGTAAAAATGGCGTGGGAAGCCTTAGACCGTGACGGCTACATTTTTACAACACCCGGCCGCGGAACTTTTGTAGCCGAATTGGAACACGCAAAAATTGAAGACAAAAAATTACAGGAAGCCCGTACCCTTGCAGAACAAACCTGCCGCAAAGCAAAAGAACTAGGAATTTCAAAAGAAGATTTTCTTAAACTGATTCAGGAACTTTTTTAGCCCCCTCCGCCGTTACAACTCAATGCCAGTCTTTTCGGTATAAAGAGCGTACAACGCGTTTCCATCCGAATCATGCAGTTTTTTACCACAAAAATCAAAAGTACGCCCTTCTGCTTTTGCTTCTGTAGCGGCAACTCCAACTGCCTGAACGGTCGCCAGTATAGGACGTTTAAATTCTTTTGTTTCAGCTTCTGTGTGAACAGCAATATCAATATCTTTTGAAAGTGAAATTTCGGTCATTCGTTCTGAATCACCACCGGTTCCCAAAACAATGTTTCCGTAATGAATGCCAATTCCAATTTTTATAGGCGGAAGTCCTTTTGCCACAAAATCTTTTCGTAACTCGCACATTTCTTCCTGCATTTCTACCGCACAAATCAAAGCAGATTCAGCACTATCCGGGAAAATTGCAATAATTCCGTCACCCAGATATTTTTCTATAATTCCACCATTTTTTCTAATAAGAGGGGCAATTCTACCAAGGTAAGAATTCAGCATTTCAAAAACACGGATTCCTTCTACGTTTTCGGAAGTCGAAGTAAAATTCCTTATATCAGCAGACAAAATTGCCATTTTTTGAATTTTGTATTCGCCAAGATTTACTTCGGTAATATCATTTTTACTAAGAAACTTAAGGAATTCCTTTGGAACAAAACGGTAATACGCATTATTTAAAACCGTAAGATTTTCATTCAGCTCGTCTACCCTATTTTGATTTTTATTTTGAATATACGCAATTAAAACTGTCTGAATAAAAGCGTACAAAACAAAACTTGGAATCAAAAGTTTTATGTCGCGCATTGTCTGCCAGGGAATAAAATTGTGCAAAAAGAAATCATGCAGCATACCAAACAAAATCACTAAAAGCGATAGAATTGCCGTAATACTTGTAAAATCTTTATTTTTGAATACGCGTACAAGGAACAACAAAATCATCAGCCCAATCAATAAAAACATATAAACCTGCATGACTGGAACCATTCTATTTACAAAACCAATTGGAAGCGCAATATCAAGAATAAGAAATATAACAGAAGGAGCTGCAACAACTAATACCGGCACATGATGAAAAATCTTTTTGTTCATGGAATCCATATAAAGCGCAAAAACAGCCGGTCCCATAAATACTGAAATATATTCTAGCTTAAACAAAAGTTCTAGCGGAATTGGCGGAATAATGATTTTTAACAGCGGAAATGCAGAAGAAATAATTCTTGTATAAATGATTAAAACAAAAAGCCCAAGAAAGAAATTCGTTTTATCTTTTTTAATAAGAGCGAGCAAAAAACAATAAGTAATAATCGTAATTAAAATGCCAGAAAAAATACTGTGATTACAAAGCGTTCTTTTATAAGATTTTTCGAAATTTTCAAGTTCGTACAAAATAAAATCGTGACGCATTCCACCCTTACGGTAAAAATCGTTGGAAACATGAACTGAAATTAAAACAGAACCGTCTTTATCGGCTGTAAAAACTGCTTTATCGTAATATTGCTGGGCAAGAGTTTTTTCCCAATTTTCAAAAGGAGTTCCAGAATTATAAATAACTTCATCATCGGCATACATTGTAAACGCGGTATAACCAAGTTCAAAAGTTGGAATTGCATACTTCTTTTTTGGAATAAGCCCTGTAAGCCGTAATCTGTAAGTTCCCGAACCTTTACCAAGTGCTGCAATTTTTTTTGCCTGTGCAGGAAGATTATATTTATTCCAGTCTGATGGAACTTTTACTCGAAAATCAGGCTCCGTAAGTTCGGAAGGAAGTACAAAGCGTCCCCAGAAAAAATCCCAGTCAGTTTCAATTATAAGACGGTATTTTTCCAGAGCAAAAGGATTTTGTATTTTATATGTAGAAATATTATCAGATTTGGCTGATGCAAGTGGCGCGACAGAAACAGCTGGAGAAACAGCAAAAACTTTTACACAAAGCAAAAATATTGTAATAAAATAAAAGTGCAACTTTTTATTCATTTTCATCTGCAATTCCTCCTGTTAAAATTTTATTTCGTATAATTCAAGCGGCTTAGATTTGCCTTTTACAGTGATTGATTCAAGTTTTTCGTAACTGAAATTTTCTTCTTTAATTACTGCTTCAAAATTCTGCGAAACAATTATATTTTTTTCCAGTTTTTCACAAACCGACTCAATTCTTGCAACCGTATTAACTGTATCAGAAATTACAGTATCATCAAGGCGACCTTCTTCACCAAGAGTTCCGGCAATCATTTTTCCATAATGAATTCCAATTCCAACATTAATTTTATGTGCAACACAAAGTTTAGAATTAGCTAACTGCTGAACACATTTTTTTATTTCTAAAGCCGCATAAATTGCATCTTTTTGTGATGACGGGAACAGTGCCATAAATCCGCCGCTCAAAAATTTACTTACAAATCCCCCATGTTTTTTTATAATTGGAGAGGCTTGCTTTAAAAACTCATTAAAAATTACAAAATGGTCATCAAGACTTGAAGAATTATTGTTGCTTACGATTTTTAACTTAGAAAACATGATGCACATTTCAATGTCGGTATAATCGCCAGCCTGAACATTTACAATAGAATCCTTATTCAAAAGCCTTAAAAATTCATTCGGAACAAAACGCAAATACGCCTCATTCAGTTTTTGAAGATTTGCAGAAATTTTTACAGTTTCTTTGTAAACATCATTTTGAATTGTAGCAAGCAGAATAAGCTGAACAAAAATAAACAGCATAAGAAAAAACGGAAACAATGAAATTGGTAATAAATCTTTTGATTTTGTGTAAAAAATATCCAGAATGCCGCCAACAATTAAAAACAAACATCCAATAAGATGATAGTAACAATACTTTTTCTTGCGGACAATGTTTCGAATAATATAAAATAAAACATAAACTGCAATGCAACCAAAAGCAATCTGCAAAATTGGAACCATTCTATTTGCAAAATAAGCCGGCAAAATTAAAGAAGTAACTCCAAGTCCATAGCAGACACCAAAAAAGGTACATCGGAAAATCTTTTCATTCAGCCATTTAAAAATGATGTATTTTTTGTTTGTAGGATAAAGCACGTAAAGCATGTGTAAAATCGTAAGAGGTGCAAGCCAAAGTGTAAGATATTCAAGTTTGATTTCGATTTCGGAAGGTAAAACTGGAATTAATATTGTGATTAAACTAAAGCCCGCTGTTGCAACTCGTAATGCAAAAACAGTTGCCGTAACGCCTAAGAAAAAATGTTCCTTTCGTTTTGTATTGATTAAAAATTGTAGAATATTCAAAAGTCCAATAAAAATGAGGACACCAGAGATGATTGCCGTAAAAATCAAAAAGATATTATAAAGTTGGGTAATAGTTTCGGAACTACCAAAAAAAACTGAGTCCCAAAGGCCACCTTTTCTGTAAAAATAATTGCTTATAAAAAAGATAATATCTGCGGTGCCGTCTACATCAGGGGAAAATTCAACGTAAAGCGGAAGTACTTGTGAACAGGATGATTTTGTCCGCTGAGATTTAGGCTTAAGAATTTCAAAAGGATTTCCAGTTTGGGCAGAAAGTTTTCCATTTATATAAACCGCACAAGAAGTTCCCGGCGAATCTTTTGTAAAAAGCGCATATTTTTTGTGAGTATTCAGATTTTTCAGCTGATAATGATAGCAGCCATAATTGTCTGGTTCAGGATGTTCGGTTGCGGCAAAAATGGAATTCCAGTAACTAGGAACGGTAACTGTGTAGGATTGGATTTCTTCTGATGAAACTGAATCTTTTGGGAGTGTAGCAGCCGGTGAGTCTGAATTTGTGGCCGTTGACGTGGTGGCCGTATATTTTTTTAAGATTTCATAAAGTTCCTGAGGTGTTTTGCGCGGATAAAATTCCCAGCCAGATTCAAGTCTTGCAAAACCAAGTTTATTATATTGAAGATTATTTTGTGCAAAAAGGCCGAATTGCAAAAGAGAGAAAAAAATAACAAAAACAAAGATGCGCCGTTTATTAATATACAAAAAAAACTCCCTAAAGAATTGTTATATTTATTATACATCAATTTACAATTTTTTGGGAGTTTTTTTTTGCGGTACAGAGATTGTCGGGTCATCTCATATTAGCCGATTTCTGAATTCAGTGCCTTTGTAGTTTTGATTTCTTTTCCGTCAGCCAAAAGTTTCTTTCCTGCAATCTGAACTACGCCGTCTTTTGCTTCAATCTGAACAGAGAAGAACTCGTCACCTGTGATTTCTGCTTTCTTTGCGGCATTTACATCTGCGCCTTCAAGAACTACCTTTGTACCAGGTGCTGCCCAGCTTGCATCTAGAACCTCAACACAGTCTTTGCCATCAGCATCTTTATAGTCGCCTGCAAGAAGCATACCGCGGCTTTCAACACCACGCATTGTGCGAGGTGCAAGATTACTTGCAATAATTACATGCTTACCAAGAAGATCGCTTTCTTTAAGGTACATACGTAAGCCCGACTGAATTGTACGAGGCGTTCCGCTTCCATCATCAAGAGTTTCGATATAAAGTTTTTCTCCTTCCGGATTTGGCTTTACATCAACAATCTTTGCTACAGTGAGTTCGATATTATTATTAAAGAAATCAGCCTGTTGGTCTACAGGAAGTACAACAGGTTCAGCTTTCTTCTGCTGTTTTTTATCTTTTTTGCCCTCGCCTTTTGCTTTGTCTGCTTTGTTTTGTTTTCCAGCAAACTTTTCGCGGAAGGCAAGCATTGTCTTCTGATCCATTGGCTTAAAATAAACTTCAGTTGGTCCTACACTTGTAAGGCCTTCGAGATTACCAAGGTCGTCCCATGTAAGGCCAGACTGAGTTTCCACACCAACCTTCTTAACCTGAATAGACTTGCCAAAGTAGCTCATGATTTTCTGAGTGTACTGTGGCATATAAGGATTCATCATAATCATCAAATCCTTAATTACATAACAGAGGTTATGGATAAGTCTTTCAGCAACAGCCGGATTTTCTGTACGTGCCTTCCAAGGCTCTGTTGCCTGGAACTTCTTGTTACAGATATCTGAAATCTCAAACATAGTGTGGAAAGCATCCTTGAGGTCAGCCCATTCAAGGCTAGCTGTTGCCTTAGCTTCAAGCTCGCGAACCTTTGTCCAGAGCTCTTCATCAACAGGGGCATCAGGAATCTTTCCTTCATAATATTTATTTACAAACAAGAGTGTGCGGTTTACAAGGTTTCCGAGGTTACCAATCAGCTCGCCGTTAAGTTTTTCCATAAAGTCTTTCCAGGTAAACTGGTAGTCCTGCTTTTCAGGGCGGTTATAGAAAATATAGAAACGCCATGCATCAGCAGGAATTCCGCTTTCAATTGCGTCGCTTCCAAATACACCAACACCAAGGCTCTTAGAGAACTTTCCGTCTTCGTAGTTCAAGAACTCAGTTGAAGACATGTGGTGAAGCTTTGTCCACTCGTGAGGAGATCCTAACATTGTTGAAGGGAAAATTACAGTGTGGAAAGGAATATTGTCTTTTCCGATAAACTGGAAGAGATCAACCTTAGGCTTATTCTTACCCTCTTCTGATTCGCTTGGAATCCACCAGCTCTTCCAGTCAAAGCTCTGCTTACCGGCTTTTACAAGTTCATCAGCCAGCTGCTTTGTGATTGAAATATATCCGATT
Source organism: Treponema sp. (assembly GCA_024680155.1). GTDB lineage: Bacteria > Spirochaetota > Spirochaetia > Treponematales > Treponemataceae > Treponema_D. The sequence goes on along the minus strand of JAILCM010000267.1, from coordinate 3,219 downwards.
GGTGCATTGAACCAAACGTAGAAAACTTTGTTTTCATAACCAGGCTTTGGAACTGGAATACCCCACTTAAGGTCGCGGGTAATTGCTCTTTCCTGAAGACCATCGCGGATCCAGGCCTTAGTCATGTTGATGGCGTTATCAGCCCAGCGGCCTTCTACGCTAGCCTTTTCCATCCATTCGTTGAGCTTGCTGCTCATTGCTGGAAGGTCTATGTAAAGGTGTTTTGTTTCGCGAACTTCCGGAGTTCCGCCACAGGTATGACAGCGAGGCTCTTTAAGTTCAGTCGGATCAAGCAGAGAACCGCACTTATCGCACTGGTCTCCGCGGGCCTTTTCGTAACCGCACTTAGGACAGGTTCCGTCAACATAGCGGTCTGCAAGGAACATGTTACAGTGAGGACAGAAAAGCTGCTTGTTTACATGCTCATGAATGAGGCCGGCCTTATCCAGGTCGTTGAAAAGGCCTTGTGTAATTTCAGTACACTGCTCGTTTGAAGTGCGGCCGAATTTATCAAAATCAATTTTAAACCATTCATAGATTTTTGTGTGCTCGCCATAGTAGTGGTCGCAGAGTGCACGAGGCTCAGTCTTTTCTTCAAGAGCCTTAGTTTCGGTTGCGGTACCGTATTCATCAACACCACAAACATAAAGAGTGTCGTAACCACGGCTGCGGCAGAAACGCGCAAAAACATCGCCCGAAAGCGACTGAATTATATTTCCCAAATGCGGAATGTTATTAACGTAAGGTAAAGCTGCTGTGATAAGTCGTCTGTTCATTTTAAATCCTTGTTCAATAGAGTTTTTTGATATCTTAAAATGTAATTTTATCACAATAGTATAATGTTTTTCTTCAATATATTCAATTTTTTCAGAGCCCAAAATCACAGTTCAAGGCGCCTTACGTAACTCCCTAACGTTAGGCCTCCTCACTTAGGTGTTTTAGAGCGGCTGCTCCATGCTCTTCTATTTTTCAAGCAGTCTTATAAGCTTAAGGTATGATTTATCCTCTTCAGTCATTATATCCTCAACATACCATTCGGAATATTTTTTTTCCGCATCGTACCAGTCGCATTGTGAGAAAACCTCTACTAAGTCCTGCGACTTGAAGCCGTAGCCGTATTTTGCATAGATAGCATTACGCAAGAAACGTAATTCAGATTTTGTGAAATTTTCAATTCGGTTAATGAAAATCTGCAGGCACCTCAAATCCCATCTCAGATCTTCTTCAGATTCTTTCAGAAAAAACTCATAAAAATCATCCACCAAAAGATAATAGAACTCTGTTGCATCAAAATAAAACTCTTCCTTTTGCTTATCAATGATATGCGGTATATATTCTCCCGTCCCATACACTATTTCAGACCAAATCCCGTCTCCCAAATATGTAGGGTATCCTTCGTCGTTGTGATAGTAAGCTTCATCTTTGTAAAAGAGAAGTTTGTCGTGTTTAGACCAAGCCCACTTAAGGTCAAAAATCACAAAATTTCCAATGACATAAAACACATTTTTATATGGTTGTCCACCATCAAATTGGTAGGTGTAAGTTTCTTTCACGCATTTGATTTTGTCCGGAGTTGCCGCCGCGTGCGAAGTAAAGTGAAGTGTCATAAGCAAAAATGCTGTAAGTACTATTTGTTTTTTCATTGTTTATCTCCATTTCTGAAAAAAGCTTCTCGGCCTGTAATACCTTTGGTGTCAATTAATGATTGGAGAAACTAATGGTACGAACGTCTTATATTTTAAATAAACTTTTTCTGACTTTAATTTTTCGGCATCAGATTTTAGTTCTTCTGTAAAATCCATTTGTTTAATTTCTTCTTTAGGAATATATAGACTTATATAAAAATCATAATCTCTCGAAGCAAATTCTAAAACTTTAAGGATCGTATTTTTTACAAGTTCAGGATTTTTTTCTATCCAGGTTCCATAGTAAATATCCTTTCCTTTTCCAAGAGATTCTCTTAATAATTCTTCGAGCTTGAAATTTAAGGGTGCTCCAATCCACCCTCCCCATTCAGGTTGAGTTATAAGAAAGGCATCCTTGTAGTTTTCTCTATCAATTATATTAGACGTTGAAGCACAAGAAACTTCAAATCTTATTTCATCTCCCCTGTTGGCAGATTTTTGATCAATGGAAAGCACAAGTCCTGAATAAAATGGATCAAACAGTTTGGAATCAAGTTTACTGATAAAATCAACAGGATTAATTTCAAAATTAAAGTTTAGTTCTGTATTTTCATCTGCTAATATAAGTTCAGAAACTTTGTGTATAACTTTAAATTCTTTTTCTGATTTTGATGTAGTTGAAGAATAATTTGTCAAATTAAATTTGAATTCAGATTTTTCCCCATACCTTAATGTATAGACTAAACCGAAGATAATTGAACCTATTATTTCAAGCCCAAGAAATTCAAGAAAAAAATCAAAGTCTTGAGTTGCAATAAACTCAAGAATGGAAAAACCAATGAAAAAACAAAGACTTGCAATTAAGCTTTTTTTTATAAATGGAGGGATAACTAATTTTTCTTTTATTTTTTTAGAAGAGGAAGCTTTTGTGTGCTGCTTTTCAAGATTTCTTTCTTTATGACGATTTCTCTTGTAGTCAATAATTTCCTGTCGCATCAATTCTCTATAATCTTCCCATTCGATTTCTTTCCAGGTATCTTCTTTTAAGGCTGCAAGGGCTTTTTCATATTCTGCAGTTAGATGTGCTTTGATAATTTCAGAATCAATACACTTTTCCGCATGGGAAATTTTTTCTTCATAATCTTCTTTAAGCTTTTTGGGAGTTAATTCGGAATGATAAAACAGTACCCGGTAATCAAAGCACAAGTACCTTTGCTCTGCGTAAAAGGAAAACTTGCGGTTTTCAAAAAGCAAATTAAAATCTTTTGATGGAGAAATACTACTTATAAGGCTTTTGTTGAATATTTCCAGAACCTCATCCTTTGATGTATTTTTAAAGAAATCCTTATCAAATTCGTTTTTAAGTGTCTGTCCGCCGCCAAAAGGTTCACAATGTTGGGCTGCAAGGAAAAAACTGCCGTCGTATTTTTGAAACAGTGAATAATCCTCAAACGAATAAAGTACATCACGACCAGGCTTGTCATAAATATTTGCATATAAAAACATTACACGGACACAGTCATGGTATTCGCGGCTTTCTACACTTGATTTGTTGTCAAAGTAAAAACCGCAATTAAGAGCACTTTCTGCTTCG
>JAILCM010000266.1 GCA_024680155.1 Treponema sp. | reverse complement strand
TGTAAAACGGGCGCATAAAAACTCCTCGTATAAGGCAAGAAAATACACCAATGTCATGTTCTTTGTTAAGTTTCATGTTAAGTTTGGTGTTATCCCTGCCTAAACTTTGAATTTTTAAGTTCCCAGTTTCTCTAAAAAGGGTTGCTTAACCAATAAAAAGTAAAGACAAATGGCTTTGCTAAATCCATGTAAAACAAGTATTTAGACAAAAAAAATGGCTTCTAACTTGCGTTAGAAGCCAAGTGCCACAGGTTGGAATCGAACCAACGACATACGGATTTTCAGTCCGGCGCTCTACCAACTGAGCTACTGCGGCGTTGTGAAAACTAATATATACCAAACGACATTTTGTGTCAACACTTTTTATAATAATTTTGCAAATTTTTTAAAATTTTTTTTTCTAAAATTTATCTTTTATTTTTTTCAGCGCATAAAACAATTTATGTTGATTTAATTGAATTTTGAATCTTTTACATTTATAATTTTAGATATGAACTGGTTAATTATTACTGATGACGAAATTTTCTCGGATGTACTTTCAAAAGAAATCAAGCAGATAGAAAAAACTGCAAAAGTGCATATTTCTGATTTTTCGGAAGAAAAGATAAAAAAGACTAAGAAGCATTTTGATTCTCTTTCTTTGTGCATTATTTATAAAAGCGAAGGTGACAAGTTTGAAAATGTTTCTCTTATTAGTGCGTTGAGCGGTTATCTTATTGGTAATAATGTTACAGTCCTTTCTAATATAGAAGAAGTTAATAGTTTTAATGGAATTGTTAAGGGCGGAATAAAATCGGTTTCATCCAAAAACGAAATCATAACTTACATAAAAAAGCAGTATGCTTCTATTTCTTCTTCAGATGCAAAACGTACTGCAAAAAAGAAGCTTCTTGAACGAGGAATTCCATTTACTTCCGACTGTTTTGCCATTTATATTGCTAAAAACAAACCTGAAATCTTCAATCTTTTTATAAATGCAGGAATTGACATTAATGCCCGTGATGATTTGGGAACTCCAATGCTGAATATTGCTGTTCGCAACGACAATGAAGATTTTGCTAAAAAACTGATTGAACTTGGTGCCGACATAAATGCAGTTTCGGAAGATCGCGGATATACGGCTGTAATGGATGCAGTTTGGCGCGGAAACGAAGAACTTACTGAGCTTCTTATTAAAAAAGGTGCAGAACTCAATACAATCAGTAAGGAAGGGCAGTCTAATCTTGTACTTGCAGTTGGTGCAGACAAAGTTAATATTTGTAAACTTCTTGCAGAAAACGGTGCCGATCCTGATATTAAAGACATGATGGGAATGAGTGCTTACGGTTATGCAACTTTGTTCAAAAAGGAAAAAATTGTTTCCATCCTGGCTCCATACCACAAGGCGTAGTTTTTTATTCCATAATATTGTAAAATAGCTTTATTATGAAATTAAACAAAAACTCAGTTGTATTTACTGGTGGTGGCACTGGCGGTCATATTTATCCGGGACTTGCCGTTGCAGATGAATTAAAAGAACTTTTACCGGATGTAAAAATCACTTGGATTGGCTGCTCAACAGGAATGGACAGGCGTATTGTAGAAAAAGCCCGTTCATCCAATGGAAGCCCGACTGCCGATGCTTTTTATGGTATTCCTTCGGGCAAACTCCGCAGATATTTTTCTTTCAAAAATTTTACCGATTTATTCAGAATTATGGGCGGATTTTTTTCTTCCCTTCATATTTTGCGTAAAGTTAAGCCTGCTGTTCTTTTTTCTAAGGGCGGATTTGTAAGCGTTCCTCCGTGTATTGCGGCAAAAATGCTGAAAATTCCTGTTTATACTCACGAATGTGATTTTACGCTCGGTCTTGCAAACAGAATCAATTTTAAATCTGCTAAAAAAATGTTCGTTTCGTATGAAGAAACCAAAAATCGTATTGCAGAAAAACTTCGTTCAAAAATCATTGTTTCTGGAAATCCTGTTCGGCCTGTTTTTTACCAGACTGATGTTCCGCGTGGAATGGATTTTTTGGGAATAAAGGATAATTCCAAACCGATTCTGCTTGTTCTTGGTGGAAGTTCCGGCGCAAAACAGATAAACGACCTTGTTTCTCAAAATCTTGACTGGCTTTGTGAAAATTTTGTTGTAATTCATCAGACTGGTTTGCTAAATGGCAATGAAGCTATCGAAAAACAGTTGCAGCTTCGTTATGGCGGAAATTATAAACCGTATCCTTTTATTTATGAACAAATGCCTGATGTTCTTGCGTGTGCCGATGTTATACTTTCCAGGGCAGGGGCAAATTCAATTTGGGAAGCTGCCGTTCTTGAAAAACCGATGGTGCTTATTCCATTGTGTGGAAGCGGAACTCGCGGTGACCAGGTTGATAATGCGAGATTTTTTGAAGAAAAGAAAGCTGCCGATATTCTTGTTGGATCGGATGCAGATTCTGACCATTTGATTGCGGCTCTTACAAAAATGCTTGATAAAAATACTCGCGCTGAATATACAGAAAATTTAAAAAAACTTACTGGCACTCAAAAACCTGCAAAAAAAATTGCAGAAATCATTGCAGATGAGTTAAAATAATAGAGAAACCCGCAATATGCAGAAAAAAATGCAATGCGGAAAAAAAATGAAAAAAGGGGATTAAAAAATGACTATTGTTGATTTGATTATGCTTGGAATTATTGCTTTATTTGGAATAATTACTGCAATTCGGGGCTTTTCAAAAGAAATTTTTGCTCAGGCTGCATGGATTTTTGGTGTTGTAGCCGCTGCAATTTTTTATAAAATTCTTTTTCCTTATGCGTACGAACTTATCAAAATTGAAGTTGTTGCAATGATTGCTTCTTTTGCAGTGATTTTTATTGTTGTTTTCCTTGTTGTAAAAATTGTTGGTGCAATTGTTTCAAAAATATTCAGCGGTGAAATTCTTGGAAGTCTTGACCATACTCTTGGATTTGTGCTCGGTTTATTAGAAGGATTTATCATTGTTCTTGTTATAGTTTTTGTTTTAAGATGCCAGCCTTGGTTCGATTTGAGCAAAATTTTTGAAGACAGTTTCCTTATGGAACACGTTTTCTCAAAAATTATTCCTGCAATGTCTGATCTTATGCAGCGTGTTGAAGAAAAAATCCCTGAAAGCAATGAAAAAGCTGCAATGCTTATTATGAATGGAGCACTCGCTTAATGTTTGAAAATCTAGTTAAGCAGGATGCAGGAAATTCAATCTCTTCTGATATAAGACGGCATATTTTTCCGGGTGCTGTGCTTTTTTCTGGTAATGTTGCATCTGGAAAATTGACTGCCGCTTTGGAAACTGCGCGTGTACTCTCGTGTTATGGACAAAATCGTGGTTCGTGGCAGTGTGATTGTCCGTCTTGTTTGCAGCATAAGGCATTAACTTGTACAAATCTTTTGCTGCTTGGTCCGCGTGATTGTTTTTTGGAAATTGCGGCCGCTAAAAAAACGTTTCTTGAATCTTACAAACAAAATGCAACTTATCTTACGGCTTCACGCTATCTTTTTTTAAGAAGCATACGTAAACTTACCTTGCGTTTTAACGGAATTTTGTGGCAGGGCGAAAACAATCTGAATAAAATCGGCGCATTAATGGACGAAATTAACGCACTTTTGGAAAGCCTTGATTTTCCGCGTTCACTTCCGCCATACGAAGAAACTGAAAAACTATGCGACGAACTTACCGAAAAAGCGCTCAAACTTGAAAATGAATATTTGTATGACTCAATTCCTGTAAATCAAATCCGCAATATGGAAACTTGGGCTCATATAAAATCAGAAGAAGGCAAAAAAACTGTAATTATAGAAAATGCCGACCGAATGCAAACTTCTGTGCGAAATGCTTTGCTCAAAATTCTGGAAGAGCCGCCGGAAGATTGTGTGTTTATTCTGCTTACTTCAAAACGCAACGCAATGATGGAAACAATTCTTTCGCGTGTTAGAACTTACAATTTTAAAAACCGAACTTTAGACGAGCAGGGCGGGGTAATCACAAGAGTTTTCCACAATGACGCTTTTTCTGGAAATATTTCTGATTATCTTTTGACCTTTTTGCCGGTTGCGCCACAGGAAATCAAAGCACAGGCAGATATTTTTTATAATGCAATCTGTTCACGCCAGATTCCAGACATCAGTTCAATTGTAAAAAAATGCGGCAATTTTAATCCGCGGGTTGAACTTCAGATTTTTATAAAACATCTTGTTGAACATCAGAAAAAATTGCTTGGTTCTGCAGCTGGATGTGAAGCGTCTGCTAAATGTATGGAACTTTTACGAAATTTTTACGATAGCATAATCATGTATAATCAAGGGCCTGCCGCTGCATTGGAATGCCTTTTGCGCGACATGTCTGCTTTGAACGTAAAAAACGGAGGGATTTTCTGCTAAAATGCGCGGGTATGTAAAAAGACTCTACCAGAAAAAGGATAAACTTTCTAAAGAGCAGCTTCTTGAACTTTTGGACGACGTGGTTCAGGATAATGATGATTTATATTCTATTATAGAGTCGCTTTCTACAGGACTTTTGATTGTTGATAATGATTTTCATCTTTTACAGTTTAATGCCATTGTTGCAAGTATGCTTTCGTTCAGTGTTCATCCGGATGATTCAAAAGCTGCCGATTTGCCTGTGTGGGAAATTTTAAATGATGAAGAAATAAGCGCGTACATAAAAAAATGTGCGGATAAAGAAATTACCAACAGTTCCGAAGAATTTACTACAATTACAAGCGGCGGTTCAGTTCGTTTTAAGACAATTCAGATTGTTCCGCTGGTTCATGCAGGAAAACTTACAGGTCGAATTATTCTTGTCCGCGATATTACAGAAAATAAAAATCAGGAAATGCTGCTCCATCGTATGGAAAACATGGCAAATCTTACGAATCTTGCGGCAGGAATGGCTCACGAAATTAAAAATCCTCTTGGTGCCATCAGTATTCATATTCAGCTGATTCAAAAAGCACTTGTAAAAGCCCGACAAAACGAAATTCTTCCTGCAAAAAAATTCCTTGAAGACCACATTGATGTTGTAAATGAAGAAGTTGAATATCTGAACAAACTGATTATGGACTTTTTGTTTGCCGTTCGTCCTGTAAATGCAACGCTTGAACTTAAAAATCCTGCAAAACTCATAAAAGATATAACTGGATTTTTGGAACCTGAATTTAAGGAACACAATTTTCAGGTACACTTTTCTGCACCAAAAAACGATGCCAGTAATGAACAGAAAATTCTTTTGGATGAAAAACTTTTACGCGAAGTTATAATTAATCTTTCGCAGAATTCGCTTGCGGCACTAAAAACAAAGTTTGAACCTGCTGATGGAACAGAAATTGACCAGACTTTACGCGAAGTTGGCGGACATTTTTGCATAGAATGCTGTGTTTTTGATAATAAATACGCAATAAAAGTTCACGATAACGGCTGCGGAATGAGTCACGAAACTGTTGCCAAAATTTTTGAACCATATTTTACCACAAAGGCTGATGGAACCGGGCTTGGAATGACGATGGTTTATAAAATCGTAAAGGAATTTTCGGGCGAAATTTCTATTGAATCAAAAGAAGGCGAAGGAACCTGTTTTACGATGGTGTTCCCGTTGCCGCAGAAAAATAAAAAATTAATTGGCGTCGACAACTGATTTTGAACGGAATCTTGCGCCGCGCAATTTTACTTATAGAAGGTTTTTATGTTTACAATCCTTACAATCGATGACGAAGAAAATATCCGTAACGGACTTGCAGATAATTTTGAACTTGAAGGCTACAATGTACTCAAAGCAGAAAGCGGAGCAAAAGGGCTTAAGCTTGTAGAGCAGGGCGGAGTAGATTTAGTAATTACCGACCTTAGGATGAACGGCATTTCTGGTGAAGAAGTTGTCCGTCAGATTGCAACAAAATATCCTTCAATTCCAGTTATCGTTCTTACAGGCCACGGTAGTATTGATGATGCAACTGCGGCAATTAAAAACGGTGCCTTCGATTTTCTTACAAAACCGCTTGATCTGGACCATTTGAATCTTGTTGTAAAAAATGCTTTAAAAGGCCGAGAACAGGCAATTCAGATTAAAGAGTTAAAAGACAAACTTGAGAAAAAACTTTCTACCGACGAAATGATTGGAAAAAGTGCCGAGCTTAATCGGGTTCGAACAATCATAAGTAAGGCGGCTGATTCCAAGGCAAGCATTTTGATTACCGGTGAAAGTGGCGTTGGAAAAGAGCTTGTTGCCCGTGCAATTCATAATCAGTCTTCCAGAAAAGATAAGCCGCTTGTTAGTGTTCATTGTGCAGCCCTTACCGAAACACTTTTGGAAAGTGAATTATTTGGTCACGAAAAGGGCGCTTATACCGGTGCCGATTCATTGCAAAAAGGCCGTTTTGAACTTGCCGATGGCGGAACAATTTTCCTTGATGAAATCGGAGAAATTAATCAGAGTACGCAGATTAAGCTTTTGCGTGTTCTCCAGGAAAAAAGATTTGAACGCGTTGGTGGTTCAAGCCCGATTGAAGTTGATGTTCGTGTTGTTGCCGCTACTAACAAAAATCTTGAAGAAGAAGTGAAGGCTGGCCGCTTCCGGGAAGATTTGTATTACCGCCTAAACGTAATCAGAATTCAGATGCCTTCTTTGCGCGAACGTAAGGATGATATTCCACTTTTGATTCATTCTTTCTTAAAAGAGTTTAATATTGAAAATGCCAAAAATATTAAAGGCTTTGATAATCGTGCCCGCTCTGCAATCTTAAAATATAACTGGCCTGGAAATATTCGCGAACTCCGCAATTGTATAGAAAGCGCTGTTGTTATGTGTACCGGCGAAGAAATTACCGTAAACGATTTGCCAGACTACGTGCGCCAGAACAGCGAAGAAAAAGTAATCACAATCCCGATTGGCCTCCCTATGGAAGAGTGCGAAAAAATCATCATTCAGGAAAATCTTGCCGCAAATAACGGAAACAAATCTAAGACCGCCGATGTGCTTGGAATTGGAAGAAAGACGTTGCATCGTAAGCTGGATGAGTGGGGCGAGTAAAAGCTCTGTCTGGAAGAGAAAAAACGCTGGCTGATAATTTTATTCGGCTTATTGTAAAAGAAAATTTTCTGTCTTTAAATTGATTTTTTTTTAGGGGCGCAGTCTTTTCATCCAACTCGCTTTTCGCCGCTTACCTACGGACGGTGCTCCGCAGCAAAGCTGCTACGCACTGGCTCCGCCACGGCTCAAGGCTCGACGCAAATTGAGTTTTATCATTTTCCAAGTCTATTCATCAAACTTTTTTGCTTATAATAATTATTAACATGTATACAAAATTATACACTTACATCTTTTATTTGTACTTTGTAATTGATTTTGTAAAGTTTATCCTGAATCCCCTGTTCTGTCTTGTTTATTCCTTTTCTAATTCCTTAAAGAATCTGTCCAGTTCTTTATAGTAAGAAATCAAGGTATTTACATTCAAGTGTATAAAATTTTGCACACCCTCAGAATTTTGTATAGTGTTTTTAGTATCAGGGTGAGATAATTTTATATCCTGCAGCAGTTTTTGCTTTAGTAAAATCCATGAAAACGGGTACGCTATATGTAGTGTACCTAATATCTGACGTATATTATAAGGAAAATGTATAAAATCTGTATATTTATACAATTTTTCGCCAGTTATTTCTGGATTTGAGGCTAAATTCTGCTGTATGTCTTGATTTTCGGAAGCTTTTTCTGAATTTTTACTTGTTTTATTTGTTTTATTTGTTTTTTGCGAATTTAAAAAATCCGCATTTTCCGGATTATCTCTTTTATTTGTTTCAAATTGAGGTATTTGCCCTGAATTAAGTGCTTCATTCAGTAATTCGCCCAGTTTGTCGTACATATTTTTAAATAAGCAGCAGCTGGCTATTAAAAACTAACTTCCAGCTGCATTTTTTTATTAAATTTCTGTTCCTGCAGGAATTGTTGCACCCTTACGAATTACAATGATTCCGTCTGCGCTGTAGAAGCTTCCGTGGTCACCGTCTTCGTATTTCTTTCCGCTTACGCCGATTTTACAGTTATCACCGATTTTTGCGTTTTTATCGATAATTGTGTTTGCAATTTTACAATTTGAACCGATTCCTGTGCATGGAACGCCTTTTTTGCGGTTTTCCTGCTTTTCTTCTTCATCATCATAATAGTCTGCACCCATCATGATTACGCCGTCAAGTTCAGTTCCGCTTTCGATAATAGAGCGTACACCAATTACAGATTTGTTCAACTTACAGTCCGTAATAATACATCCTTCTGAAGTAAGTGAAGCTGTAATATCTGCCTTGTTGATTTTTGAAGGTGGCAAATTACGCATATGTGTATAAATTGGAGTAGAGTTGCCGTAGAAATCGAATGCAGGGTATGGTTCTGTAAGTGCAATGTTTGCTTCATAGAAACTGCGGATAGTTCCGATGTCTTCCCAGTAACCGTCGAACACGTAAGAACTGATTTTTTTCTTACCAATAGCAAGCGGAAGAATTTCTTTACCAAAGTCTGTATATTTTTCGTTTTCGCCAAGAAGACATTCTTCCATTGTTTCTGCATTAAAAATATAAATACCCATAGATGCAAGGTATTCTTTTTCTGGTGGAAGTGCTCCACGTGCTTCTGCAGGAATCTTCCATGCGTCAATGTTCATATCTGGCTTTGGTTTTTCCATGAATTCTTTTACACGGCTTTCGCTGTCGATTTTCATGATTCCAAAACCTGAAGCGTCACGGCGGTTTACAGCAGTAGTTGCAATTGTAATTTCTGCGCCAGATTTAATATGAGCATCCATAAATGCGCGTAAATCCATTTTGTAAAGCTGGTCTCCCGAAAGAATTACATAATGGGTTGGTTTTTGTGACTTAAAATGAATAAAGTTCTTTCTTACTGCATCAGCAGTTCCTTCATACCAGCCGGAATGTTCAAGAGTCTGTTCTGCTGCAAGAATTTCTACGAATCCGCCCGAAAAACGGTCAAAATTGTAAGAATTTGTAATGTGAAGATGCAGAGAAGCTGAGTTGAACTGAGTAAGAAGATAAATTTTCTTATATCCTGAGTTAATACAGTTTGAAAGCGGAATGTCAACGATTCTGTATTTTCCACCGAACGAAACTGCCGGTTTAGATCTTTCTTTTGTAAGCGGATAAAGACGTGTTCCTTTTCCACCACCTAAAATAATTGCCAGAACTCTTGGTTCTTTTTCCATAAAATACTCCTGTGTATGTTAAATTTCTTTTTATTCTATATTAAAACATTATAAATCTGAAAAAGAGGATTTGCAAATATTATTTATGTTCTTTTTTTCCTAAACAATTCCCTTCAAAATCCGAAGATTTAAGTAGGATGTAAAAAAAAAGAAAAAATGTCGGGCTATTTGTCTGGCGTTTTTTTAAGAAAAGGAGGTAAAAATGGTTCGAGGTTGGTATACTGGTGCTTCCGGTATGAATGCGCAGCAGAACAGGCTTGATGCAATTGCTAACAATCTTGCAAATGTTGATACTGCCGGTTATAAACGCGAAATTGTTGCGAGCAAGAATTTTTCGGAACTTTTGCTTAGACGAACAAATATGGATGGAGTTTACCAGACTCCGTTTGGTTCTTCGGATACAGCTCCGGTTATTGGAAAACTTGGCCTTGGTGTTGAAACAAACGAAAATTATATCGATTTTGCTCAAGGTTCATTCAAACTTACAAATACAAAAACAGACGTTGCCCTTACAGACAAAGGTTTTTATGTTGTAGACACTCCTGCAGGAGAACGCTACACACGCAACGGTAATTTTTTAATCGGTAAAGAAGGAATTCTCGAAACTAAAGACGGATATCCTGTTCTTGGTGAACACGGTTATATCTATCTTGAAAATGATAGAATTAATATAAACGAAGACGGAATTATTGCTTATTCCGAAGATGGCAGCGAAGTTGACCGCCTTAAAGTTGTCCGCTTTGATAATGAACGCTATCTTAAAAAAATGGGCAATAGCTTTTATGCAGAAACTCAGATTTCCGGCCCGGCTCATATTGCAGAAGGGGCAGAACGTCCTGGATTTTTGCAGGGCTATTCAGAAACAAGCAATGTTAATGTTGTAAACGAAATGGTTCAGATGATTGAAGTAAACCGTGCTTACGAAGCAAATCAAAAGTCGGTTCAGTCGGAAGATAGTATGATGGGAACGCTCTGGCAGAAAGTGGCGGTTCTGCAGTAAATAAGGAATAAGAAAAAATGGTAAGAAGTTTATGGACAGCGGCTACTGGAATGAATGGTCAGCAGTCAAATATAGATGTAATTTCAAATAATCTTTCAAACGTAAATACAACCGGCTATAAACAGCAGCGTGTTGAATTTGAAGATTTGGTTTATCAGAACATAAAATTGGCGGGAACTCCTGCAACAGAAGACACTGTAACTCCAGTTGGAATTCAGCAGGGAACAGGTGTAAAGGTTGCGGCAACACAGCGTATTATGAATCAGGGGTCTTTGCAGAATACCGGCGTTGATACTGATGTTGCAATCGTTGGTGAAGGCTTTTTCCGTGTTCAAAAATACGATGGTTCTTATGCGTACACTCGCGATGGTTCTTTTAAGATTGATTCAAACGGTCAGATTGTAAATGCAAACGGTCTTCGTCTTATGCCAGAAATTATTTTGCCCGAAGGTTACGATGTTTCAACTTTGAATATAACTCAGACTGGTAAAGTTAGCGTAAAAGTTTTTGGCGGCAATGATCCTGTAGAAGTTGGTCAGCTTGAATTGTACCGTTTCCCAAATCCAGTTGGTCTTCAGGCAGAAGGTGATAATCTTTTTAAGGTTACTGCTGCAAGTGGAGATGCAATGGCTGGTCGTCCAGGTTACGAAGGTTTTGGTGATACACGCCACAAGTTTTTGGAAATGAGTAACGTTTCTGTTGTAAACGAAATGGTTCAGATGATTGTTGCTCAGCGTGCGTACGAGTTCAATTCAAAGGCAGTTCAGACTTCGGATAATATGTTGAGCACTGCTGTGAACCTTAAGAGGTAGTAGTAAATGAATATTGGGTTAGTTTCTAATACATATAGTTCAATTACTAACGGAGCCTCGGCTCTTAATAGTGCCCGTTCAAACGCAGAAAATGCTAAATTCAGTGAGCTTTTGGACGAATTAAAACGCAAAAACGAAAATGCGTCTAACGGTGCTTCTACCATTTCATCCAGCGAAATTGCAGAAAACGGACGTTTGAACGGCGAATATACATCTTCTTTCAGCGGAATGTATTCTTCTGCGGCAGATAAGTCGGCTCGTCCGCAGGGAGCGGCTGCAAATCAGGCTGGAAAAGTTGTAAATCAGAAAACAATTGATAAAACAAGCAAACTTTATGAAAAATCTATGGAATTGGAAACTTTTTTTGTAAAACAGATGCTTTCACAAATGCGCAAAACTGTAATGAAATCAAACGAAAGCGGTTTTGCTCAGAATATGTACGAAGACATGCTTTATGATGAATATGCAACAAGTATGACAAAAAATGCAGGTTTTGGCCTTGCAGATCAAATTTATCTTTCTTTAGTTTAGTTTATAGTGGTATTAATTACCTCCAAATATATTTACATCCCAGCTGGTTGTCATCGTCGGTGGCAGCCAGTTTTTTTTTATTTTTTTTCAGCTTTTTTTTTGCGTTATTTGCTTTAATTGTATAAAAACTTTCGTTGTGCTAAAATAATTTTATGCAAAAAAACGATATTTCTAATTTGCCACTTGGAACTGCAGGCGGAATTGGCACAAATGTAAGTGCAAACGGGCAGCTTCCTTCTGATTTTCGTGGTGTTCATATACATTTTGTTGGAATTAAGGGGACTGGAATGGCAGCTCTTGTGGAAATTTTGTTCCATAAAGGTGCAGTAATTACCGGTTCAGATGTTACCGAGCGTTTTTATACTGATGAAGTTCTGGAAAATCTTGGTCTAAAGGCTCTTCCTTTTTCTGCTTCAAATATAACTGATGAAGTTCAGTATGTAATTTATTCTTCTGCTTATAAACTTGATAAAAATCCTGATTTAATAGAAGCTACTCGTCGTGGAATTCCGTGTCTTTTGTATACACAGGCTCTTGGTGCTTACAGTGAACGCGCTTATTCCTGCGGGGTTTGCGGTGTTCATGGAAAAACTTCTACTACAGGATTAGTTGGAACTATTCTTAAAGAAATAGATTTGCCGAGCCAGGTTCTTGCGGGCAGTGTGATTAATTCTTTTGGCGGAACTTGTACGTATACGTCACCGCTGATTGAAAAAGATTCTCCGATCAAGCCTGAGAATGACAACTGTGGCTCTATGTTATTGTCGGGCTTGACCCGGCAATCTATCTTCGTAGCTGAAACCTGCGAATACCAGCGGCATTTTATGAGTTTTTGTCCTCAGAAAATCATCCTTACTTCGGTTGAACCAGACCACGAAGATTATTATCCTACTTACGAAGATATCCGGCAGGCATTCATTGATTATATATGCAAGCTTCCAGAAGGCGGCGAAGTAATTTTCTGTGCTGATGATAAAGGTGCCTGTGACACTGTAAATCTTGTACGCGAAAAACGCCCGGATATCATTATGATTCCATATGGCGAAAAAGCAGCCTCTTTGTGTGGTGAAAAAGATCAAGACGATTTTTCTGTCACCTTTGGCAAAGTTGAAAACGAACGTAACAATTTTGCGCTTGCTCTTTTTACAAAGGCTGGTAAAGGTGATTTTGCTCTTTCTATGCCTGGCCGTCACGAAGTTCTGGATGCGGCTGCCGCAGTTGCTCTTGTTTGCCGTCTTCTTGTAACTGCTGGAAACAATCCTCTTGATTATTACGAAAATATTAAACGCGGGCTTTTGAATTTTTGCGGTGGAAAACGTCGCAGCGAAATAGTAGGGCGCTTCAAAAATAAAAATGGGGCTGACGTAATTGTTCTTGACGATTATGGTCATCATCCTACAGCAGTAAAAACAACTTTGGAAGGTTACCGCGAATTTTACAAAGGCCGCAAAATCATCATAGATTTTATGAGCCATACTTATTCACGAACTCAGGCCTTACTTCCAGAATTTTCAAAATGTTTTGACAGTGCTGATTTTCTTATTTTAAATAAAATCTATTCTTCAGCACGCGAAAAGCCGGAAGATTTTAATATAACCGGCAAAACTTTGTTTGAAGAGGCAAAATCACACTGGAAACAAATTGGAAAAGACGAAAACTGCATCGTTTATTACGAAGAATCCGAATCTGCGGTAGATTTTGTAAAAGATCTTCTTAATCCAGACTCACCTGAATCCGACAATAAAAACTTCCCGGACGGTTATTTATTCATCACGATGGGAGCCGGCGATAACTGGAAATTAGGAAAAGCAATTCTTGAGAATAAATAATTCTGTGGTAAAATATAACTGTGTTTTGGTAAAAAAAATCTCATTCCAAAGCATACGATGCAAGTGCATTTTCCACGGAGGTACTTTATGGGAATCAAAATCGAAAATTACTGTTACGACGGTACAAAAGCATTCAATATTAAAAAAACGCCTACAGATTCAAACGGACTTGAAGATAAAAAAAAGGAACTTGTAGAAAAAACTCAGGAAAATACTTTAAAAATTGCTGAACTTCAGAATGCACTTTTTGCAGAACATAAAGAAGCGGTTTTAATTTGTTTTCAGGCACTTGATGCGGGCGGAAAAGACAGTACAATTTCTCATGTTTTGCTGAATATTAATCCTCTTGGAATTGATGTTTACAATTATCGTGGTCCAAGTGCAGACGAAGCAAGTCATGATTTTTTGTGGCGTTATCATAAAAATCTTCCAATGAAAGGTAAAATCGCAGTTTTTAACCGCAGTTATTATGAAGAAGTTTTGGTTGTAAAAGTTCACGAATATTTTAAGGATTACAGTCTTCCAAAACGAATTAAAAAATCAAGCTATATAGAAGAAAAATACAAGGATATTAAGTCTTTTGAAAAATACATGTACGGAAATTCAATCCGTGTTATAAAATTCTTTTTAAATCTTTCTAAAGACGAGCAAAAAAAGCGTTTTCTTGATAGAATAAACCGTCCCGAAAAGAACTGGAAATTCAGCGAAAATGATATTAAGGAACGACAGTTTTTTGAAAAATATCAGGAAGCGTTTGAAGCGGCAATCAATAATACTTCAACAAAAGAATGTCCGTGGTATGTAATTCCGGCTGATCAAAAGTGGTATGCACGTTATCTTGTTTCAGAAATTATTCTGAGCGTTATGAAAGATATAAATCCTGCTTACCCGGAAGTTTCGGAACAGCAAAAAAAGAATCTTGCAAATTGTAAAAAAATGCTTGAAGAAGAAGGAAAATAAAAAAGAAAATCGATGGCGGTTTTGTAAATAAGGCCGCCATTGTAAAAATGAGGTTTTGTTATGACATCAATGACTGGCTATGCTTACGAAGAAAAATCAACTGAACAGGCTGAAGTTTCGGTTGAAATTAAATCTGTGAATTCGCGATTTTTGGATTTAACTGTAAATCTTCCTCCGTATTTGAATCAAATTGAAAGTTATTTTCGTGCAAAAATTACGCAGAATGTTCTTCGTGGTAAGGTGGATGTTTATATAAGAATCCGCGAAAACGAAAGTGATTCCGAAGTTATTGCCGATACAAATGCCGCTGTTGCTTATATGAATGCAATCAAAAAAATTGCAGATGCAACGGGATTTTCGGATGATGTTTCGCTTGGTTTGATAATCAGCCAGCCTGGTGTTTTAAACGTAAGCAAAAAGTACGATGTAGAAAAGTATAAAGCGATGATTGATCCTGTTTTTGATGCCGCTTTGAAAAAATTTAACGCTGACCGAGCTCGTGAAGGCGAGAATATGAAGCGGGATTTGGAACAAAAACTTGAAAAATTAGCAGAGTGTGCAAAATTTTTTACAGATTGGCAGCCAAAAATGGAGCAAATTTTCAAAGAGCAGATTACTACCAAGTTCCGCGAACTTTTGGAAGATAAAGCTGACGAAAACCGTATCATGACAGAAACTGCCGCCATGCTTGTAAAATACACAATCAACGAAGAAATTGTGCGTTTGAATAGTCATATAAAGGCTATGCGCGATGAACTTTCAAATAATCCAGCTCCCGGAAAAAAATTGGACTTTATCTGCCAGGAAATGAACCGCGAAATCAACACTATCGGGAGCAAAAATCAATTCGCCGAAGTAGGTGCCATGGTAATCACCGCTAAAGATAGTTTGGAAAATATAAGAGAACAATCAAAGAATGTTGAGTAAGCCTACAATCGAAGAACCGTTAAAAAACGAGCTGCGACAGCGGGTCGTTTTAGGTTCATCGAAAAAATGGCTCAAGCAGCGAGACTAGCGAGCTGCCTACAATCGAAGAACCGTTTGTATAAGGAGATTAAATATATGAAATTGAACAAAGAACTTCGCATTGCAATCAGTGGAAAATCTGGTTGTGGAAATACAACTGTAAGCGGGCTGCTTGCAAAAACTCTTGGTGTAACTTTAATTAATTACACTTTCCGTCAGCTTGCGGCAGAAAAGGGAATGACTTTGGCTCAGGTAATAGAAGCCGCAAAAAATGATGATTCCTACGACAAATATGTAGACAAGCATCAGGTTGAACTTGCACTTGCTGAACCATGTGTTTTGGGAAGCCGTCTTGCAATCTGGATGCTTAAAGAAGCTGATTTAAAGGTTTATCTTCTTGCCAGTGATGATACCCGTGCAAAACGTGTTTTTAATCGTGAAGGCGGAGATTTGCAGCAGATTAAAGATTTTACTGCCATGCGTGACCGTGAAGATACCGGCCGCTACAAAGAATTCTACGGAATTGACAACAACGATTATGTTTTCTGTGATTTGATTATTGATGTAAACGAAAAAACTCCGGAAGAAATTGTTGGTTTGATTATAGAGGAACTTAAAAAACGCGGTTACGTGGAAGAATAGAACAATTGGTGGTGGGGGCGAGAGGTTCAACTAACAATCAGTTTACGGTGGTTGAGTCTGTCGAAACCACAAAAAAAAACGCCTGTCTCGGCAAAGTCGTCGAAACAGGCGTTTCTGTTTTTATAGTTATTTCGAAATATTAGTACTTGCTTTCTGCAAATCCAACCCAGCCGTCTTTTTCTACGAGGGCTTTTTCAAAATCATCCAAGTTGAACTGGTAGCTTTTTGAAAGGGAACCTGCAATCAATTTTACTTTTGCTGTTCCGTCGTCGTTGATTACAACTTTACATTCAGTTTCTTTGTCTGCAAATGTTTTGAACATATCTGCAATAGATTTTTTATCAATTTCAATTGCCATAAGTCCGTTATTGAACATATTCTGGCGGAAAATGCGTGCAAAATTTGGTGCAACTACTGTATAAATTCCGTTTACTTCCAAAGCCCAAGGTGCA
>JAILCM010000209.1 GCA_024680155.1 Treponema sp. | reverse complement strand
CAGTTTCTATATCTTGAACTTCAGAAAATTTATTAGCATCATAAACTGTACCATTTTCATTTTGTTTTAGATTCTGTTTTTGTTCTTGTTCTATAATGCGCGGATTAATATTTTGCTTTTTATTTGAATCTTCTTCTGTATAGCTGATCCCTGTTCCTGGAATTGAATATGTTTTTCGAGTTTTACCTTTCGCAGTTTTTGTTATTCTATATCCAGGAATACCCCAACTATATCCAACTCCAGATTTACTTAAATTTACTTTAAATCCTAAACCTAGATTAAAACTTTTTCTAAAGCGAAATCCCATTAACTTCTCCTTTGTGTTAGTTTTAAATATTTTTAGAAATTATTGGCGAATAAATACATCTGCATAAATCTGCTGTACATTCCGGTAATGGCAATTCAGGAACCTGATTCATTTTAAATTCCTTATTGCAATATTTTTTTACGGCAGGACAATCTCTGTCATCATTACAACATTCAATTGTTACATATTTGATACCTAATTTCTTAAGATTACGTAGTTCATATTCATTATTAATTTTATGAGTAGAAGAAAGAATTATATTTTCCAACTCTAAAAGAGTATATTCTTGATGTTTACCTTTATCAGTTAATAAATCAAAAAAAACTTTATTAACTTTTTGTCGGGTATTTATTTTATATTGTTTTTTTTCTTCTAGTTCTATACACGGTTCCTCTCGGAATTGCTTTAAAACAATTTGCACTGAAGACGTAATAAAGTTTACTTTTGAAAGATTTTTAAGTATATATTTTATGCAATTCTCAGTGTAATTATCATTGTTTTCAATTTTAGATTTTATCATTTCTAAAATTTCTTTATTTTTTTGTTTTTCATGCGAATCTTTGACATGAATTGAAGGCTTAACAAATAAATTCATTTTTTCAACCTTGCACCCCAGTGCGGGCGTCCACATAACAAATATTATCCATATCCACCATAAGCTTTTTATACTGTAGTAAAGTGTCAGTATAAGCTGGTAGGTGGATATCTTATATATCCATTGTACAACAAGATAGATGAAAATGGTAGCGGATTATGCGGATAGATATAAACCAGCCAATATTATAGTCTATCCAACGGGCTAACCACACCTCCACCGGCACCACGGTTTAATACATGTGTATAAATCATTGTGGTACCCACATCTCTATGTCCCAGCAATTCCTGAATTGTCCTTATATCATATCCAATTTCAAGAAGATGTGTCGCAAATGAATGACGGAAGGTACGACAGCTTGCATTTTTGTTTATGCCAGATTCTAAAATTGCCTGTTTTACGGCGCGTTGCATCAGGCTTTCGTCAAGGTGCCAGCGACCTTCTTGGCCGGTTTCGGAATTTTTCCAGCGGTTTTTCTGGGGGAAGAGCCATTGCCATTTGAACTCTTTGCTGCCGGCAGGGTATTTTCGGGCAAGGGCTCCTGGCATTGAAACTGCACCCCAACCGTCGGACAGGTCTTTTTTATGAAGTTCTCTCACTTTTTCTATATGAGTTTTGAGTTCGTAAACAAGCTTTTGCGGAAGCATAACATACCGGTCTTTGTCGCCTTTTCCGTGGCGCACAATTATTTCATTCTGGTCAAAGTCCAGGTCAAGCACTCTCAAACAAAGTGCTTCATTCAATCTCATGCCAGTTCCGTAAAGCAGCTTTGCAATCAGCTTTTTCTGACCATTAATATTTCCGATTACGCGAACTACTTCGTCCCGGCTGAAGACTACTGGAATGCGTTCAGATTTTTTAGAAACTCATTGATTTCTCTTTCACCAATATCTTCCTTTCCCTGATATATCGTAAGAAATTCTTCTGGATTTGGGATGCAATGAATCTTTCATCTGTTTTGATTGATGGAGTGGAAGACTTCTGAACAGTAGTTTCTTCCACATTAAAAAGCCCTGTTGCGAAAATATTTTCCAGCAGTTGATTTACGTTGGCCCTGGTATTCGGAATCAACCAGACCTTTGAGTCCTTATTCCACTTGCGTTATAATATTGTCCAAAACTAACGATTTCAGGAAGTTTCTGCGAAAAAAAATCAATTTATTTTTGAAGATATATTGACTATTTTTTTTGATAACTGTATAACAAAAACATCTAAGGCAATGAGGTCGTAGGATTTTTTTTCCTGTGACCTTTTTTTGTTTTGGAAACAACATAATAATTAAAATGGCAAAGGCGCCGTGATTTTTCTTTTTTTGGGAAGAATCGCGGCGTTTTGTTTTAGATTGTCGGGGCTTTTCTGACAATGACAAAGACGGCGATGAGGTCGGATTTTTGTGTATTTGTGCACAACACATAAGTCCAACTCACCGCCGTTTTTTTTGTGTTAGGGATTGGAAGGGTGCGAAGCAGCCACTGGACTGAGGGAGTGAAGATGCCATGCATCTGAACGGACGAGGGAAGCGGCTGGAGCCGAAAGGCGGAACCCCGAAAAGCCCGACCGGACGCCGAAGGCGAACGGGAACACCCAAACTTTATAAACGAGGTATTTTTATGAGTGAAGTATGGAGCGTTTGGTTCTTAATTGGTGCGGCACTTGTATTTTTTATGCAGTGCGGTTTTGCGATGGTTGAAACTGGTTTTACAAGGGCAAAAAATGCGGGAAACATCATCATGAAAAACTTGATGGATTTCTGTATTGGTACACCTTGTTTTATGCTGCTCGGATTCGGCTTGATGATGAGCGAAAATTACTTTTTTGGTTTGATTGGTAAGCCAAATATGCAGTTGTTTACAAACTTTAAAGATCTTGACTGGTCTAGCTTTGTATTCAACCTTGTTTTCTGTGCTACTGCAGCTACAATCGTTTCTGGTTCAATGGCAGAACGAACTAAGTTCAGTGCATATTGTATTTATTCAGCTGTAATTAGTGCTGTTGTTTATCCAATCGAAGCTGGCTGGGTCTGGAACTCTCAGGGATGGCTTGTTCAGCTCGGTTTTGTTGATTTTGCCGGTGGTGCTGCAATTCACTCTGTTGGTGGAACTGCTGCTTTGATTGGTGCAATTTTCCTTGGCCCTCGTATTGGTAAGTATGATTACGATAAGAACGGCAAGGTTACAAAGGTTCACGCAATTCCTGGACACTCTTTGACTCTTGGTGCTTTGGGAACATTCATCTTGTGGTTCGGATGGTACGGATTCAACGGTGCCGCTTGTACTCAGCTTCTTGGCGTAGGTGGTTTGGCTGCTGTATTTACAACAACTACAATCGCTCCTGCTGTTGCTTGTGTTACAACAATGATTTTCACATGGATTAAAAACGGTAAGCCTGATGTTTCTATGACTTTGAACGCTTCTCTTGCTGGTTTGGTTGCAATTACACCAACTTGTGCAACTGTAGACGCTCTTGGCGCAAGCATCATTGGTATTGTTGCCGGAATTATCGTTGTTCTTGTTGTTGAACTTCTTGACCTTAAGCTCCACATTGATGACCCTGTTGGTGCAGTTGCAGTTCACCTTGCAAACGGTATCTGGGGAACTTTGAGTGATGGTCTTTTCAACGTAGAAAACGGTTTGTTCTACGGCGGCGGAATCAAACATCTTGGTGTTCAGTGCCTTGGTGAATTTACAATCGTTGCATGGACAACAGTTTGTATGATTATCACTTTCGCCCTTATTAAGAAGATTCATGGACTTCGTGCAAGCCGCGAAGAAGAAATTATCGGTCTTGATAAGCTTGAACACGGAATTGATTCAAGTTACGCAGGATTTATCATGGCTCCACAGGTTATGACAGAAGGTGCTGCAGGTGGTGTAGAAGATGCAGTTCCTGTAGAAAAGGCAATTCCAGTTGCAAAAGCTACAGCTCGTCCGGATGCAAAGTTCCACATGGTTACAATCATTACACGCCAGAGCAAGTTCGACGAACTCAAGGCTGCTATGAACGACATAAAAGTTACCGGTATGACACTTACAAACGTTCTTGGTTGTGGTCAGCAGCACGGAAACACCCAGAAGTACCGCGGTGTAGAAATGGATATGACACTTCTTCCAAAAATTAAGGTTGATATCGTAGTAAGCGAAGTTCCAGTTGACCTTGTAGTTGCAGCCGCTAAGGAAGTTCTTTACACAGGCCACATCGGCGACGGAAAGATTTTTGTTTACGATGTTCAGAATGTTGTAAAAGTAAGAACCGGCGAAGAAGGCTACGAAGCATTGCAGGATTAACCAAATTTTTGCGAGGTGCCTATAATAGCAAATCCGTTAAAAACGACAGTCCATCGGGACTGTCGTTTAGGATTTACACAAGAACGGCTCGCGAGATTTATCGAGTGCCTAAAATCGAAGAACCGTTAAAAAATCTTTATTCAAGCTTAAATGATAAACCTTTACCGTGCCATCCATTTCTTCGCTATCAATCTTAAAGCCGCATTTTTTTGTATAAAAGTTGATGTTTTTTTCTTTATCTGCTGGCGTTACTAATTCAATCTTTTTCCAATCTTTAAATTGTTCTTTAATAAACTCAAGCAATTTATAACCGATTCTTTTTCGCTGATATTCTGGAATTACACAAAGAGCGCCAAGATAATAAAGTCCGTCATCTTTCTTCAAAACCGATATAGCCCCAACCGCAGCCAACCCGACATACGCTATATATTTTGAAGTCTCATTAATTGATTTTGTCATGTCACTGACTGACTTACCGTAACCGGGACATTGGCCGTATTCCACAAAATCTTCATAGAAGGCTTTGTTGTAAATATCCACGAGAACCTCGGCATCTTCGGTTGTGGCTTTCTTTATTTTTACATCCATTTTTCGTC
>JAILCM010000208.1 GCA_024680155.1 Treponema sp. | reverse complement strand
AATGCTTACAATAATTACAGCACCTTTTGTATACATGAACTTATGCGGTTTAAATACAAAATCTTTGTTGCGTATGATTGAGTTCCATAGCCTTTCAAAAAATCCGCAGATTTGATTTAGGAGACCTTCGTCGCCAAGAATCGACTGCCATGCAAAAATACGGATAAGAGAATTTGTAAGAAATGGAATTATTACAAGAATGAGCAGAAAAGTCTGGTGCTTGCTTCTTGCAATTGCATATCCGCACGGAATTGCAACTACAATAGAAACAAGAGTAGAAAGAACTGTCATCCAAAGTGTACGCCCAATTATAGGAAGATAAAGAAATTTTCCTGAATCTTCGTCACGTGTAAAAATTGCCTTGTATGCATCCAGGGAAAATACTCTCTGAACACCACCGTGCATGTCTTTTTTCATAAAAGAGTAGCAGACTATGATTAAAATTGGTACTACAAAGAAAATTGTAAACCAAACTCCCATAGGCCAGCCGTAAGCAGAACCAGTGGAAGCTAATCTGCGTTCCTTTGTTATGTTTAAAGTTTTATTTTTCATTCGTAAAACCTTTCTTATCGATTTGTGTTATTTTTCGATGTCTTCTACAATATATGCGTCTTCGGCTGACCAGGAAACGTATACCTTATCTTTCCACTGAATAACAGGACCGTCATCCATGTAGTCTGTATGCTGCTTAAAAACCTTGATTATTTTACCAGTTTCAAGCTTTACATAGAACTTAGACTGGAATCCAGAATAAATCGGTTCTTCTACAATTCCGCTAAAAACGTTTATGTCTGTGCGGCCGCCTGTGTGTGGTGGTTCAAGAGTAATTCGGATTTTTTCCGGGCGGATTGTAAATGCAACTTTCTGACCCTTGTCTGTATGTTCGTAGTCTGTAACCTGCATATAGCGGTCAAGAGCTGCTTCTGCGGCTGTATCGGTTGCAAGAGGTGCCTGTTTTCCAAGTTCTGGAACGCTCAATGTAGCCATAAAGTCATCGTTGCCGTTTGCATCTTTATGAGGAACACAATCTACAACTTCTGCATCAAAGAGGTTTGTTTCTCCAATAAACTGAGCTACAAACTGAGTTGCAGGACTTTCGTAAATTTCGTATGGAGCGCCAATCTGCAAAACGTGACCGTGGTTCATTACTGCAATGCGGTCAGAAACAGAAAGAGCTTCTGCCTGATCGTGAGTAACGTAAATGAATGTAATTCCAATCTGGTCATGCAGACGGTCCAAATCCATAAGAAGATTTGCACGAAGTTTTGCATCCAAAGCAGAAAGCGGTTCATCCAAAAGAAGAACTTTTGGTTCGTTGATGAGGGCTCTTGCAATTGCTACACGCTGTTTTTGTCCGCCGCTAAGCTGATTTGGCTTTTTGTAAATGTGTTCATCAAGCTGAACAAGATGAACGTATTCGCGAACTTTTTTGTCAATTTCGTCTTTAGGAAGTTTTTTCAACTTAAGAGGAAATGCAACATTGTTGTAAACGCTCATGTGCGGAAAAAGTGCGTAAGTCTGGAATACTGTGTTTGACGGACGTTTATCCGGATTCAGCGGAATGACGTTTGTATCGTCAAAAAGAACCGCTCCATCATCAGGAAATTCAAAGCCGGCAATAATGCGGAGAAGTGTAGTCTTTCCACATCCAGATGGACCGAGAAGCGAGAAAAACTCTCCCGGTTTAATAGTAAAGTTGATGTCATCCAAAGCAACAAAGTCGCCGAATTTTTTGGATACATGATCAATGGTAACCTGACTTCCTTTCATTCAAGTAACCTCAATCTAAAAATGATAGTCCCTTTCGGGCACCCTGCAAACGGCAGGCTAAACATTCAATCAAAAACTTAGCTATCGGTGGGTCGTTTTCTCAATAAATAATGTCTAAGCGATAAAATGCAATATATCTGTGATTGTGTCAAGTAAATCTTAAAACTATTTTTTTTTGACACCTTGGATTTTTTGTAGTATCTTTAACATAGAGAGAAAAAAATGAGGTTTTGATATGATTTCTATTATTCTTGGAATAATTTTTATTGCTTTTACTGTTTTTGCAGTTCTTCCTGTTTGTCCGCTTAACTGGGGTGCAGATGTAATCGCTTTTTTAAGAGGATTTGCTCCTGTTCTTTCTGCTTTTATTGGTCTTATTTGCCTGTTCATTGGTGCAGCAGACATTAAAGACAAAAAAGAAGCAAAAAAAGAAGACGAACTTAAGAATTCTGAAAACTAAAGATAATTATTGGTAATAAAATCTAAATATGTGATTTTATTTTCCTGTAAATTAAGCTTTATCTTCTGTGCGGCTGCGTGTTCTGTCAAGTTGAATATCGTACTGCATAAAAAGCAGCCGTAACTCTTCCAGATTCGTAACTCCAATTTTATTAAACGCATCTACCATTTCTTTTTTTACTGTAGAAGTACTTACAAAATATTTTTCACTTAAATCATGATAGTTTGATTTTAACTTAAGGTTATCATAAATAAACTTCTGCTGTCGTTCATTCAAATCATAATCACAAAGATAAACTGTTTTTCCTGGCTCTGGCAAATTGATTTTTATATAAGGAATTGAATTTAAAACCGGCGAAATTGGGGCAAGAAGTTTTGCAAGTTTTTTGTAAATGCAGAAATAAAATGTGATGAATAAAATGGATTCTGCCATTGCAAGAATAAAGCGTGCAATTCCAAAAGGTAAAATTCCAAAAAGACTTATAAACCATAAGGTAAGATAAACTGTAATCTTTAGTCGGAATTTAATGCGTAAATCACCATTGCAAAAAGAAAAAATTCCAAGTGCAGTAAAAAGAAAAACGCCTAAAGTTTCGTAGCCGGTAATCATTGTGGAAAGACCTTGTACTATTAAAATGATGTAGGCGAGTAGTCTCAATTGTGGAAAAATAAAATAAACAAGAGCTGCAATTGCTGAGGATGTGTTGATTATCGGAACCAGAATTTTTGGATAAGGAAGAAGTGTTTTTGTTTCTGCATCAACAATAAAACTGATTATGGCCGCCGCTGTTAAAATAATAAATCCGCCAAGCGATAAAATTCTCTCCTCCGTGAAGAATCTTTTCTTATCTGACATAACGAATATTATAAATGACATTTTACTTTTATGCAAACTTATTAATTAGTTATTGACACATCATTGCCTAATTTGATAATATATTTTACCCGTTATAGGATTTAGGACTGCTCATCTTGAATCCTTGGCAGTTTCAATTCAGATGCAAGTTTTGATTCTGCAAGATAAACTTTTTTATAGTAAGGTTATATCATGGAAACTATCTTCGTTAAAGAATACGAACAGGACCGCAAATGGTACATTATTGATGCGGCTGGAAAACCAATGGGACGTGTTGCTGCAAAGGCAGCTTATATTGCACGTGGTAAGAACAAATCAACTTATACAAAAAATCAGCTTATGGGTGATTTTGTTGTAATTATCAATGCAGAAAAAGCAGTTGTAACTGGTGGTAAAGAACAGAAGAAGATTTACTATCACCACACAGGATTTGTTGGTGGACTTAGTGCTCATACTTATGAAAAATTGCTCGAAAAACATCCTACTGAGCCTATGGCTAAGGCTGTTGCTGGTATGCTTCCACATGGACGTCTTGGACGCAAAATGATGGATTGTGTAAAAATCTACGCTGGAGCTGAACATCCACACGCTGCTCAGAATCCACAGGCAATCGAACTTTAATTCAGGAGTTAAAAAATGGTAAAGAATATTGCTATTGGTACAGGAAGAAGAAAAACTGCTGTTGCTCGTGTATTTGTTCGCGATGGCTCAGGAAAAATCGTTGTAAACGGTAAAGATGTAAAAGAATATTTCAAATCAGAAGAACAGGTTCAGGTTGTTCGCCAGCCTCTTTTGGTAACTTCAATGGATAATAAATATGATATTCTTATCAACGTTGAAGGTGGCGGATTGAACGGTCAGGCAGCTGCTTGTCTTCACGGAATTTCACGTGCGCTTGTTCAGATTGATCAGGATGCTCGTACATCTCTCAAGGCAAACGGATACCTCACACGAGACTCTCGTATGGTTGAACGTAAGAAGTACGGTCAGCGCGGTGCTCGTAGAAGATTCCAGTTCTCTAAACGTTAGTCTTTTACGCTCTGCAAAGAGTTTGTACAAAACACGGTCTTTCGGCCGTGTTTTTTTTTGTTGTTTTGTGCTAAAATATTTAAATGGTCATAAAGTCAATTGCGGAAACTTCGTATCAGGGAATGTTCAAAATTGCGGCAGAAAGCGGGGCAGCTTTTTTTGTTCGTCAGGAATATCTTGCTTCTGTTGAACTTGAATCAGTTTTGCCGGGAGAAGAATTTTCTGGAGAACAGGAAGAACAATTTTTGGATGCCGGTCTTGCGAGTGCAGTTGAACTTAAGGCTGTTGAATATTTAGCTCGTGCGGAACAATCCCGTTTTGGACTTACACGTAAACTTACCGAAAAAAAATACGCTCGACAGCATATTGATATGGCGCTGGATTTTCTTGAGCAGAAGAATTACCTTAGTGATGAACGGTTTTCGCGGGCGTGGCTTAATTCAAGACGCATAAATCATTTTGAAGGACGCACAAAACTTTTGGCAGAATTGATGGGGCGTGGAATTAATAAAGATGTTGCCTGCGGGGCCATTGACGATTTTTTTACCGAAAATGATGAAACTGAAATCTGCCACTGTGCTTATAAACGTTTTGTTGAAAAAGGAAAAACTGACCAGAAACTGATTGTCGCAATGCTGAATGCAGGTTTTACGTATAAAATGATTAAGGAAGTTAGTCAGATGTTTGAAGAAGTTGATGAAATGTCAGAGGAAGTTAGTCAAAATGTCTGAGAGAATAACGGAAAAAAGTCGATATAAAAAAATTGTTTCTTTGATTTTTGTAATTCTTTGTGTACTTTCGCTCGGCCTTTTTTATTCGGTGATTTTTCGCGGACAAAAAAACGAATCTATAGAAGAAAACCGCACGTTGCAGAAAGTTCTTCGTTTTAGTATGTCTGGTTTTTGGAAAGGTGAATATCAGACCAAAATGGAAGATTCAATCGGCGACCAGATGGCTTTTTCTATTGAAATAAAAACTGGTGTAAAGAAGTTTTATAATCAGCTTACAGGAAAAACTTCCGGGGCAGATAAAGTTTTTGTAAATGCAAAAAGGGACGGCGGAAAACAGTCTGAAGTTTTGGAAAATCAAATTGCAGCTAGTGAAAAAAACGGGGGCGGATATCAGACCGAAGTTTTGGAAAATCAATCCTCTTCCCAAGTTCCTGTAATTCCACCACAGCCCGATAAAAATTCCTACACTTACAAAGAAGTTGTTGCGGGCAAAGTCTACAAAATTGACGAATCTGGTTATCTTTTAGCAATGCACCACGAGCCTGAAGAATATAATTTTGACCTTTACGACCCAGAAATGCTTGAGGAAGTCACTTTTCCAAAATATCTGTTTTTTATAGAAACTTCTGAATCAACTGATTTTAACGACATACAAAAAAGCCGGGCCTTTGAATATATAAAGCAGACGTTTCCAATGGACGGTTACGACCGTTTGAGTTTTAATTCGTTTGATGAATACAAAAATTATTTTTACCAGACTGATCATCACTGGAATTTTATAGGCTCGTACACGGGTTACACAAAAATTATGCGGCTTTTAGAAGGTGAGGGCGTTGATGTTTTAAGACCAAGCGGCCGTCATACTTATCATACAGTTTTTAATGGTTCCCGATCGCGCGACAATCTTCTTGGTTCTGCTACCGAAGAATTTACAGTTTTTAAGTTTAATCTTCCTGAATACAAAACTTTTGTGAATGATGTTGAACGTGCTTATGGTTTCCGCAACCGATATGTTTCTGATGAAGAATATCCGAACAAACTGTATTCAAATCATTACGGGCTTTATTATGGTGATGACCGTGCAAAAGTTGTGTACGATTTTAATCAGCCGGAAAAAGAGAGTATTTTAATTTTGGGAACATCTTATACAAATGCAATTAACGAACTAGTTGCAAGCCATTATAATCAGACTCATATTCTGGATTTCCGCTATTACAAAGAATGGTATGGCGAACCAATAAATGCGCAGAAATATATGGAAAAAAATCATCTTACAAAACTTTTGATTATTGGTGATATAAGTTCGCTTGGCTATTTACGTAAAAAAGGTGGGCAATAAAATGGTTTTTAGCAGCCTTTATTTTATTTTTATTTTTTTGCCGGTTGTTTGCGGCGTTTATTATCTTTTAAAACTGATTTTTCCTCGTAAGATTTTTGTGCGTAACTTGTTTTTGTGTCTTGCTTCGCTGTTTTTTTATGCATGGGGTGAACCGGTTTATATTTTTTTAATGCTCGTGTCCATTTTGTGTAATTATTTATTTGCACTTAGCCGGCGACGCGTTCTTTTTGTGCTGGCCGTCATTTTTAATCTGGGGTTCCTTGTTTTCTTTAAATATACTGCTTTTTTTGCCACTAATTTGAATTTAATTTTTGGATTAAATCTTAGAGTTCCAAAACTTGCACTGCCGATTGGAATCAGTTTTTATACGTTCCAGGCTCTTTCTTATGTGATTGACGTTTACCGTGGAAAAGTTCCGCCGCAAAAAAATCTTTTAAATCTTGCTCTTTATATTTCGCTTTTTCCGCAGTTAATTGCAGGCCCGATCGTGCGGTATGTAGAAATTGACCGCGAATTGGATGAACGAAAAGAAAGTTTTGAAGGTTTTACAGCCGGCCTTTGTGATTTTATGACTGGACTTGGAGCAAAAGTTCTTCTTGCAAATAATCTTGCGGTTGTTGTTGACGGAATTTATTCAAATATTGAAGGTGCGGGGGCTGGAATTTTATGGCTTACGGCTTTGTGTTATGCACTGCAGATTTATTTTGATTTTTCGGGCTACAGCAGAATGGCAATCGGGCTTGGAAAAATGTTTGGTTTTACTTTTCCTCAAAACTTTAATTATCCGTATTGTGCTTCGTCAATTACTGATTTTTGGCGAAGATGGCATATTACGCTTTCTCAATGGTTCCGCGATTATGTTTATATTCCTTTTGGCGGTAACCGCGTAAATCCTGTTCGTCATGTTTTAAATATTCTTGTTGTATGGCTTTTGACTGGATTCTGGCATGGGGCAAGCTGGAATTTTCTTCTCTGGGGCTTGTATTACGGCGTTCTTTTGATTTTTGAAAAATATATTACTTTGCCGCTTATAAAAAAAACTGAACTGAATAAAGTTTTGAATTGCAGTCTGCGGGTTTTGCTAAGGCTTTGTTCGCTCTTACTTATTTTGTTCGGATGGATTTTGTTCCGAGTGGAAACTTTGGGTGATTTAGTGCTTGTGCTTAAAAATATGTTTACTTTTGGTGCTGGAACTGGTACAGGAACTCTTGCAGGTGGAACTCTTTCAGGCGGGGCATCAAGCTTTATAGAATATATTGCTTCCCACGCCGATGTTTGCAGTAAAATGATTTTTGTAATTCCTGGAATTATTTTTTCTTTACCGGTTTACAAATGGATTTTTGGAAGGGCAGAGAAATCAAAGATTTTGTTCACACTAAAATACATTTTTGCTTTTGTAATTTTTGCGTTGTGTCTTTGCTTCCTGGTTGCCGCAACCTACAATCCATTTATTTATTTCCGCTTCTAAATTTCTTCTATATAAATGAGTTTTGCCTGGTAATCGCCCCAATCACGGCGGACTGCAAATCCTGCTTTTGCAAGAGTTAGTCCTGTAAGTGTTTGCGGCGGAAAATCCTTCTGGTCTTCATCCGGGAAAGAAACTTTATATTTTGCATCCGTGTCCAAATCCTGAATTTTTATAAAGCGTGTTTTGTAATTCGGGTGATTCATTATCTGAACAAAAGTTATAAGTGCAGATTTTTTATCCTTAGAAACACTTGCCCAGCAGTCAACGTCACCACCATCACTCCAGCTTAAAATTCGCTGATAATCGCCGTTACGCACAAGGTCACCGTATTTTTTGTAAAGTTCAATCTGATGAGGAATCATAGCGCGTTCTTCTGGGGGCAATTTTGTAATATCAAGCTCGTAGCCAAAAGTTCCGCTCAGCGCAACATAACCGCGTGTTTTAAAAGGAGTAACTCTTCCGCATGCGTGGTTAGGGCAAACAGAAACATGCGCTCCCATTGTAGAAAGCGGGTAAACAAGGGCAGTTCCTTCCTGAATTGCAAGACGTTCAATTGCATCTGTGTCATCGCTGCACCAAATTTGCGGACTATAATAGAACATACCCGGGTCAAAACGTGCACCACCACCAGAACAGTTTTCAAGCAAAAGTTTAGGGAATTCTGTAATAAGGCGTTCCTGCATTTCGTAAAGAGCAAGCACGTAACGGTGGTAAAATTCGCCAGTCTGGTCTGCGGCAAGTCCAAGTGAACCAATATCGGAAAGCTGACGGTTCATATCCCATTTTACATATTCAATGTTTGCACTGCGCAGAATTTTTGCAACACATTCATAAGCGTAATCACGAACTTCTTTGCGCGTAATATCAAGAACAAGCTGCTGTCGGCTCATTCCTGGTTCACGTCCCGGAATTTGAATTGCCCAATCTGGATGAGCGCGGTACAAATCGGAATTTGGTGAAATCATTTCTGGTTCAAACCAGATTCCAAACTTCATTCCAAGTTTATTTACTTCTTCAACAAGATGCTTTAATCCGCCCTGAATTTTTTCTTCGTTTACGTACCAGTCTCCAAGAGAACTGTCGTCGAAGGAACGGTGTCCAAACCATCCGTCATCCATTACGAGCATTTCAATTCCGTCTTTGCTGGCTTCGCGGGCAATTTCAAGAAGTTTTTGTGTATCAAAATTAAAATAAGTTGCTTCCCAGTTGTTGATAAGAACTGGGCGAGGGGATTTTTTATATGGCGAACGAATCAAGTGGTCGCGGTACAAATCGTGGAATGCGCGGCTCATTCCGTTTAAGCCATTGTCAGAATAAACAAGAACTGCCTGTGGTGTGTTGAATTGTTCACCAGGTTCAAGTTTCCAGCAGAAATTTTCAGGATTAATTCCCATTACAACACGCAAAGAATCAAACTGATTTTTTTGAACGTCAGCAACAAAGTTTCCTGAATAGATAAAATTAATTCCATAAACGCGGCCGTTATTAAAATCTGCATTGTGGTCAAGAAGCGCAATAAACGGATGTTCCTGATGGCTTGTTTCTCCTCGCACCGATACAACGCCTTGTTTGCCCATGTGAACAGATCGGCGTTCAATGTGACGTTCGCGTGCCCAGCTTCCATGCAAAGTAATCATATCAAAATTGTCGTCATCAATATCAAAGGCGGCAGAAAGGGCTTTTTTTATAAAAACAGGATTTTTACCTTTGTTTTCAATTTTTGCAGAACGAACGATTGCATCAATTTTTTCAAAGACAGTATAAATGAGGGTAACTTCTACACCAAGAATGTCGTCGGTCGCGGTGAGTTCAAGCCGTGAACATTCTGCGGCATCTCCAAAAACAGCCGGAAGTCCTTTTATTACGGCAGTTCCTTTTTCGATTTTTTGTGATTTATATTTAAGCTCGATTGCGTTGTGGCCAGTTGAATCTGTTACTGCAAGAGCTGATTCACGGTAATCTCCAACTCCGTCTGTAGGATATTCCTGCGGGAAAAAATCTAAAAATGAATGTTTTTCGCGGAAAATTGGTGAATCAGAAAAGCCGAATTCTCTGAATCTTGTAAGGTAAGTTACGTCGTCGATGCCGATTTTGCTTCCGTAGTAGGCATGCCCGATGTATCCGTCTCTGCAAAGTGAAATGCAGTAGGTGGAAGTTGGTGTGTCTAAGCGGAAAGTATTATTTTCTTTATTGAATGTAATCATTTTGTCCTCGAGTTAATAATTTGCTTAATTTTACTTAAAAAAAATTAATTTTTCAAGTAAGCAAAAGAGTTGCGCCAAATCATGCTCTTCTTTATAATAATTAAAAAGGAGTAAAAAAAGTGAAGCCTTATCAACACAAAGTAAATTATTACGAAACCGATAAAATGGGAATTACCCATCATTCAAATTATGTCCGCTGGATGGAAGAAGCCCGCATTGATTTTTTGGACCAGATGGGCTGGAGTTTTATTCGTCTGGAAGAAGAAGGAATTTCATCGCCAGTAATGACAATTGAATGTGCTTACAAAAAGCCAACCACCTTCCCGGATGTTGTTTCGATTTATGTTTCTATAGAAAAACTATCTGCCGTAAAATTGATTTTTGCTTACGAATTTAAAGTTGGTGATGAACTTGTTTTTACCGGCAAAAGTTCGCATTGTTTTTTGGACGAAAAAGGTGCTCCTGTAATTCTGGAAAAACGCTATCCTAAGTTTTATGCTGATTTGAAGGAACTTTATGGGAAGGGAAATTGAACTGAAAATTCCTGTGAGTGAAACCGAATATAAACGTCTTTTTGAGTTTATGAAAGGTTTTGACAAAATTGAAGGAATTAGAATTGGTCTTGGA
This sequence comes from Treponema sp., assembly GCA_024680155.1. Classification (GTDB taxonomy): domain Bacteria; phylum Spirochaetota; class Spirochaetia; order Treponematales; family Treponemataceae; genus Treponema_D. The sequence continues at coordinate 10,887 of JAILCM010000208.1, read as the reverse complement.
AGCCTGGACCGCATTATAAAAAATGATGAATATTATTCCCGCTACCAGACTCGCCAGGAAAGCAAGGCAGCGGGTGAACCTCAGGTTATAAGAATTCGTACAGAAACTTACGGAACTATTGGTCAGATTGTGCCTGGATATAATTATTCTCCAGATAAAATTTCTGAACATGCTTTTTTTTGTATTAAGCGAAAAGTTATAGAAAATGGAATTGAGCTTAATCGTGAAGATGAAACTTTTGTTCAAAATGCCGATGTAATCCGTGATATTCTGACACTTTCTGGTTACCACAAGTTTTTTGATAAAAAAAAGGACGCGCTTTCTGTTCTTTGTTATTTTGAAGGAAGGGCGTATATTAAGCCTGAGTGTGCGTTCCATGTTGAACTTGAAATTGTAAATGACTTTAAATATGTTGAAATTGAAGTTACGGATGAAGGCAACCCTGCTGATGAAGTTCGTGCCGATCTTGAAAAATTTGTAGCAATGCTTGGGCTTGATGTTACTAAACGTGATTCGCGTAGTTGGATGGAGATTTTAAATGCTGCAAAAAAATGATCTTTTAAATCTTAAACGCTGTGTGATTGTTTCTGCCGGTGAAATTACAGATTATGAACGGGCGCGTAGTTTTTTAAGTAAGGATGATTATTATATTTTTTGTGATGGCGGCTTGGCACATGCAAAGGCTCTTGGCGTAAAACCAAATGTAGTTGTCGGTGATTTTGATTCCTGTAAACCGGATGATTTTCGTCGATGCACAGAAGTTATTGTTCCACCTGAAGTAATTCGTCTTCCTCGTGAAAAAGATGATACAGATACTTTGTTTGCGGCAAAACTTGCAGTTGAACGTGGCTTTGATGATTTTCTTTTGCTTGGTTCAATGGGTAAACGTTTTGATCATGCTCTTGGAAATGTTTCTGTTTTGCTTTTTTTGTATGAACTTGGAAAAACAGCTTGTATTGTTGACGATTATTCGGTTATGCAGATTGTAGGAAAAACTCCTCTTATTATAGAAGGCAGATGTTCATATTTTTCCGTTTTGACTGTAGCTGGAAATGTGAGCGGTGTTACAATCAAAAATGCAAAATATCCGTTGGAAAATCAGGATTTTAGATGCGATTTTCAACTTGGAATAAGTAACGAAGTTTTACCCGGGAAAGCTGCAGAGATAAGCGTACAAAATGGCCGGGTTTTAGTTGTCGTTGTAAAATAGAATAGTTATTCTTCTAAAGAACTGATTTATTCAGCCTGTTTTTTACGTATTCCACGCTTGCAAGATATTCTTCGTCGGTGGTAAGGTGCTCAATAATCATAGGCATTTGTTCGTCTTCTTCTGTGGCTAGACGGGCGAACAGTTCAAGATTGAGAGTTCCCTTTCCGCAGGCGCATTCTTGCAGCTGGAATGTATATTCCTCTTTTAAATTGATGTCTTTTAAGTGGCAGCTACAGATTTTTCCTTTTAGTTTTGTAAAACATTCTTCCAGAAAACGGTCATTAAAAAAGTAGCGGTCTGGGCTTGTAATCATGTTTACAACGTCTAAGTGTGCACCAAAAGCCGGGCGCTTAACTTCTTTCATAAGACGAACGTATTCATCCGGGTTTGAAGGTATCATCCACGGCATAGATTCAATGCTGAATTTTGTATGTTTTGGTTCAGCGCGGTCAATAATTTCCTGAATCATTTTTACCGCCATTATCCATGCCTCTTCACTAAAGTTTTCGCGGTAACCGCCATCCCAGCGTGAGCCATAAGGAGTTCCAACTACATTTACACAACATCGGGCTCCAATTCTGTCTGCCATTTTAAGCTGTTCTACGGCATAATCAATCATACGCTCTCGTTCATCAAGGTCTTTTGCAAGCGTGTTCCGCCAGATGCCAACTTCTGCAATTGTAAGTCCTGCTTTTTCTGCGGCATTTTTGTATGCGTCAATTTTTTCTTCGCCGGCCTTGCAATCAACCGGGAAAACTACAGTTTTAAGTCCAAGATTTTTGTGTTTTTGTGCCCATTCTTCTGGTGTTTTGTGAGCGAGACAAGAAGAAATTCCTAAATACATATTGAATCTCCCATAAAAAGGTCTTTTTTGAGTTTGTTATTGGGTGAGGAAAATGCTCACGCAAACAATTAAAAAGCTCTTTTATGAATTACAGTCGGATCAAAACTGTTTAAATCTTTAATTCCAGTTCTTGCCATTACAGAAGCAAGTTCTCCAGTCATTTCTTTTATGCGGTTTGCAGTTGCGTCAGCTCCATTTTTCAAAAGCGGCATAAGATGTCTTCCAACGCTAACGGCGGTTGCTCCAAGGGCTAGGCATTTGTAAATGTCCATTCCGCTTTCAATTCCACAATCCACAAAAACAGGAATTTCTCCGCGTGTAACTTCAAGAATCTCAGTTATCATCATTAACGGTGGAACGGAATATTGCATAATTCCATGATGGTGCGAAAGTTGAATTCCTTTGCATCCTGCCTTAAGACATTTTTCTGCATCTTTTGTGCTTAAAACGCCTTTTACAATAAAGGGAACTTTAGAAGCCTGAACAAAATCTCGTAATTCTTCAAATGATTTTGATTTCATTGGAAGTTCAAGTACGTTATCATAACCGCCCGAACCGTTGAAAGAATGGTCAATATCCATTCCAACTGCAAAACAGCCCGCGTTAACTGCATGTTCAATTTTACGGAATACTTCTTTATTGTCTGCGTGAGGTTTTACAATTTTGACAGTTGCAGCTCCAGTTGCACAAATTTCTTCAAGTTCTTTATCTTCGCCCATTCCAACCCAGTGAACGGCATTGTTTTTTGCTGCCGCCTGAGCATAAATTACCATTCCGTTTGGAGCCGTATTTCCAAGGTGAGAAAGGGCTGCTGTCATAATTGGAGTGTCAAAAGTGCGGCCGTAAAGTTCAAGTTTTGTGCTTGGCAGGGTAGAGTCTATGTAGCGTGGTTCCAAAAGCAGCGAATCAAAATAATCTCGGGTGATTTTGTCTGAATTTGCTGTGTATTCCAAAAGTTCCTCCTGAAAAAATTAGTAAAGCCGACCGTAAGTGTAGCCGCGATCGCTCTTAATAGGGGCTGGCTTTATTTCAAAATAGCATACGGCGTTTGGCTTAAGTGTAAGGCTGATTTTGTTGCCGCAGCGTTTTGTCTGAACAAAAGGTTTTGCACTCTGGCGCAAAAGTTCAATTTCTTCTTTGCTTGGATTTGCGTGTTCACCAAGTTCGTGCCATACTTTAAGAGGATTGCAAACTTCTTCGTCTACAAGTTGGGTGATGAGCACGTTTGGAAGGGCGTCGTTTTCTGCGTTTTGCTTTGTGGCGGCTGTGTTGTTTTTGCAGTTTTCAGCAGATGTTGCGACCGCTCCAGATTCAGCTGCAAGTGGCAGTTCAAACTCAAGAGTGATTTCTTTTCCGGTCATGTTTTCGTCGACATTCCATACGATGCCTTTGTAGTATGAGGAGCCATTTGTGTAAGCCGCGCCCCCCACTGTATCTGCGCCACCTGTCGTACCCGAGCATTCTACAACAACGCATTCCTTTGTTTTTAAAACGCACTTTTTGTAACTGCGTGTAAGATTTTTATAAAAAGCAAAAGTCCAGAAAGTTGGTTTTGGAATAAGTCCGTTGGCAACAAGTCCGAATCCACCGTGGAAAGGTGTGTACGGAACTCCGTTTTCTTCAAAAATGTCACCAAAAGTCCAGTAAGAATAAGATTTGTGATTATCACCAAAGGTTGAAAGCATGAGCGCAATGTAAGCGGCATTCAAATTTGTGTCGTGAACAGGCGCATTCGGGATGTACGAGGTGTTGAACTCAGTCACGTTTATGTCCATGCCTTTGTATTCTTCAAAAGAATCTACAATTCCGCGGGTTGAATCAAGCTGTTCAAAACATTTTTCTTTTGGATGAAGTTTCGGGTAACCGTAGTGGCCGTCTGGAGACGGAAGTTCTGTTGTGTAATGATGGCGGCTAACAAAATCAAGAGGGCATTTATTTTCGCGCACGAATTCCAAAAAGCCTTTAATCCATTCTTTATCAGTTCCACCGCAAACTGCAGGACCACCTACTTTAAAACGTTCGTCCACTTCTTTTACTGCGCGGGAAGAAACATCATAAAGTTTAAAATATTCTTTCATATCGGCATCTTTCCAAAAGCCTGGAAGATTCGGCTCATTCCAGACTTCAACCGGCCATGTTACAACTTCTTCTTCTCCGTAACGTTCCATCAGGTGGCGGAGAGTTGCTTTAATAAGGTTTGCCCAGCGTTCATAATTTCTTGGCGGAGTAGTGTGGCCTTTCCAGTAAAAAACTGAGTTGTCTCCGCTTGCAAGCTGTTTTGGCATAAAACCAAGTTCAATAAAAGGCTTGATATTTAATTCGCGGTAAGAATCCATCACCATATCAAGGTAGGTCCAGTTATATTCAACCTGAACTTTTGCTTCGTCCCATCCTTCTTTTGCATGAGGTCCGAATTCTGGAACTCCCGGCTGAAATTCGCGGTAAATTGCCATATCATCGTGGAAAAGTCCATGCCCGCGGATATGTTCAAAACCAATCTTTTCCTGAACAAGTTTAAGCTGCTCAAAATACTGCTTCTGGAGTGCAAGCCCCATTCGTCCGGTTCCAATGCAATAAAATGCGTTATTATTAAAAGTTATGTTTTCGTTTTCTGTGATTTTGTAGTTCATTTATGTATTCTCCTGTTATTACTAGATTCCTCGGCTTGACCCTACAATCTATGCCTCCCACGGGTACTTCAGTCCCCAGTCTCCACGAAGTGTGTCCATCATTGTACATAAATCCTCTGATTTTTTGAATGTATGTACGTCCGATTCCGTTTTGCCGTCAAGAATACATTTTGTAGCGTGGGCAAGTTCGTATTCGTAGCCGTTTACTGCAAATGGGCAGTCGATTGTGCGTACAAGTTCACTTTCGCTTCCCCAGATATTTTTATAAACGTGAACTTCTGCTTTTTGCGCCATAAAAAAGTTTTCCATGGTGATGTAGCCTTTTGTTCCGTAAATTGTTGCCGGATGACTTTTTTCGGGATTTGGAAGATCCATTGCACTTTGAAAGCTTGTAATAATTCCATTTTCGAAAGTAAGATTTATGCTGTTAAAGACATCAATTCCGTCAAGCATTCTAACTTGAGAAGAGCGGGCTGTAACCGGAGAAAAATCTGCCATCATCATTGAAAAGTAGATGTTGTAGATTCCAAGGTCCAAAAGAGCGCCCCCGGCTAAGTCTGGAGCATAGTTTCTGTCTTTCGGGTCATAAGGATTTCTGTTATTAAAGCGGGAATCAATATTTTTAATTTCGCCGATTGTACCTGTAGCAATTTCTTTACTAACTTCTGCAAGACATGGATTAAAAGCAGTCCACATTGCTTCCATAAAAAATAATCCTTTCTGGCGTGCAAGTTCAATCATTTTGTCAAGCTGGGCTCGTGAACATCCGGCTGGTTTTTCGCAAAGTACGTGTTTTCCAGCATTTAAAGCCTGCATTACAGATTCATGATGGAAAGCATGAGGATTTGCAATATAGATTGCATCAACTTCTTCGTCTTCAAAAAGTTCTTCATACGAACCGTAAGCTTTTTGAAAATTCCATTTATCTGCAAATTCCTGTGCCTTCTCCAAATTGCGGCTTGCAACTGCATAAAGATTTATTGAATTTCCAGCAGTTTTTTCTACAGTAATTGCTCCATTTTTTAGAGCATCGTTTTTTACACCGTTCATTGCGGCTGCCATTGAATTAGCAATTCGTCCGGGCGCAAGAATGGCCCAATTTACATAAGTTTTCATAACTTAATTATATCATGTAAGTTTATAAAAAGAAGAATAATTCTCTATGATGATTGTAGAAGTTTTGAGAATAGTACTGGTTAAATGAAAATCCTCTTGAAAATTTGTTCTATAAAAACTTTTTTTCAAGGGGATTAAATCTAAAAGCTGATTTTAACTTTTCAATTAGTTTCTAACAGCAATGATTGTACAAGGTCCAGGACCATTTGTTTCTTTGTCGTATTCGTACCATACGCGCAAGTTACAGTCTGTAGAAGCAGATGCTGTATCAATTACGAATGTTTTTGTAATTTCGAATACTTCACCAGCCTTCAAATCACGAGCAATGATAACGTTATCATCGCTTGTATCGTTAATCATAATTTTCCACCAGCCTACAGAAGCAGAGTGGTCAACTGGCATCATCTTCAATTCAGAAATGTCCTGAGATGGTTTTCCGCGCCATGTAATATTAAGAATATCACCTTCTTCAACTTCTTCTTCAAGAAGACTCATGTAAGAAATATCAGCCTGATAGTTTTCGATTTCGCTCATAATCTGCTGTCCGTCTACCCAAGGGTGACCAGTTGCAATTTCACAGAAACCAGCAATTTTATCAATCTGAATATTGATTGTTTTTGGACCTTTTGCTGTTTCAGAAACTGGGAGTTCCTTTTCTACATCAGTAGATTCAATACCTTCAACATCATAGAAAGTGAATACAGCTGGACCATTTACAGCAGGATGATCATCATCAATTAAATCTGCATTGTCGTAAGCAATATAAACTTTGAATTCACCAGAAACACTGTTTGTAAGAACGATATCTTTGCTTCCTTCTACAATTTCACCAGCTTTAATGTTTTCAAGCATGATTGCATCGTCTGCAGCAAGTTCAAGCCAGTAGTTTACAGTTGGGTCAATCAAAGAAATTCTTACAGCAGGAATGTCGATATCTGTAGAGAATTTGTAGTAAACCTGGATTGTATCTCCAGCCTTTGGCTTATCTTTTCTAACTCTCTTTGTGTAATCGATTGCAGGATCACTCTGATAGTTAGGACCATACTGATTGTAAACAACGTTGATTGTTGTTCCAGTAATAGAATCTGACAAATCAAGAACGTAATCGCGTGGATGAACTGATACAGGGTCAGATGCTTTTCCTGTTGAAGCACATCCTGTCAAAAGTAAAGTTGTTGCAACACAAAGGATTGCAGCACATGACAAAAACTTTTTCATAAAACCTCCATATTTTTCGGTAAAAGCCCATTTTTGTAGGGGTATTTACCTATAACATGATACTACCATAGTTTGTATAAGAATATCAAAATATTTGGTTTAGTAGCAGAATATTATAAAATATTTTTGAATCTTAAAATCTTCTTAGAGGACATTCAGACATTTTTATTTTGCCGCAAAGTTCTTTCATGCCGGTTGAATCAAAATAATCAGTTAAAACTTCTTTTGTTACGCGGGCCTGAGGACCAATGCAGATTTCTTCAAAAAGGTCTGCATAGGAAAAGCCAAGTTCTTTGCAAACTGAGCGAAGGTTTAGTATATAATATTTTTTGATGTTTGTTTCTTCTACAAAAAAATGTGGAGAACCAAGATATTCGTTTACGTTGTAGGGGAGTGAAACAAGTCTCCATTCTTTTTCGCTTATAAAAGACGGATGTTTGAAGAGTGGTGAACTTGTAATAAGACGGTTAAACGTTTCGTGGATTTTTTGCTCTCCTGATGATGCCGGGGAAGTTTTTGTTGCAGCAGAGTCTGTGACTGTGGATGAACTTTTTGCTGATGTCTCTTCCTTTATAAGATTTGCAATTTCTTTTGCAATTTCCAAATCATCGCAATTGCGGGAATAGTTTACTTTACAAAGTGGAGCATGTCCCGCATTCCCGATTTTTGCAAGTAATTCTTTATTAAAAGCAATGCAAACTCCCATACCGTTTTTGGCGTATCTAGCCCATTGTGCCGCATCATCTGCATATTCGCTAAAACAGGCCGCATAACTTGAAAGTGAATTAAAATCACGAAGGTTTTCTGTAAAAAGCTCTTCCATACATTCATATTCGTTTGGACAAAGTTGTTTTTTTACGGCAATTTTGAGTTCCTTAATAAAATACTGCATTTCCTGACTGTCATTCATGCGCCGCAAATTCCAAAGCCAGATTTCTCCGTTTGTAATTATTCCGCGCATTGCATTAAAGTCTGTGTAGTGGTAAAGCGTGTTTAAGTTTTTTGAGCAAGTTTCCATTAGGAGTATTATAGCATGGAATTATAAAAACGCACTAGGGCGTTGCGGGGCCACGTTGGTTGATGTGTTTATTTTTTTAGTTTATAGGATTTATGTTTTTAGTTGCCGTAAATGCTAAACAACAGTCGCGACGGACTGTTGTTTTTTAAGACGCAACAAAGTTGCTTACCAAGTTTTATTCTAAAACTTGCGCATTTTCTAGAAACGGCCCTCGTCCTTATCCCAATATCCAAGTTCATTATGGGCAAGGGTAAAGTTTACTACTTCGTCTACTGTTGTAAAGCAGAGGCCTACAACTGTGTCGGCGCAACCGTAGTAGATGGCGATTTTGCCGTCTTTTTCGTCGGTAAGGGCGGCAACTGGGAAGCAGACGTTGTCTACAAAGCCTGTTGTTTCGTATGGCATTTCTGGTGTGAGCATGTAGTCACCGCAGCGGTAGCGTACAATCGAAGGTTTTTCGTGGTCAAGAATTGCAGCAGAGAATGAGTATACGAATCCGTTACAAGTTGTTGCAACTCCGTGGTAGAACATGAGCCAGCCTTTTTCTGTTTTTCCTTCTGGTGTTTTGTATTCAATTTCGATTGGAGCAGGACCACAGCCGATTTTTACTCCCTGCCACCAGCCCTGTCCGCCTTTCTGCATAACAAGTCTGTGTTCTCCCCAGTATTTCATGTCTGGAGACTGTGAAAGAAGGATATCACCGAATGGAGTGTGTCCTGAATCTGATGGGCGTGAAAGCATTACGAACTTTCCGTCAATTTTTTTAGGGAACAAAACTGCATTGCGGTTGAATGGAAGGAAAGGATTTTCGAGGCGTGTGAAGTCTTTGAAGTCCTTTGTTGTTGCAACACCGATGCTTGCTCCGTCAAAATCGCCGCACCAGAGAATATAGTAAGTATCTTCTACTTTTACACAGCGTGGGTCGTAAGCATAGAATGGGTCGTGTGGAGTTCCATCTGGATCGTGCATGTGGATTTTTTCTTTCTGGAATTCCCAGTGGATTCCGTCTTCTGAATCACCAATGTACAAAAATGGGCGTGCAGATGTGTCTTCTGAGCGGAAAACTCCTTTGAATTTTCCTTCCCATGGAATTACTGCTGAATTGTAAATGCGTCCCATACCTTTAAATGGATTGCGTCCGATTACCGGGTTTGCGTCGTAACGCCAGATTGGAAGCCAGCAGTCTGCCGGTTTGTCCTGCCATGGAATGTTTGGTAAGTTTCCACCACTGATGATTTTTGCCATTGGAATCTCCTTTTGCGATGTGCGGTATTTTGTTTGCCGCTCGCTATTATATTGAATGTTTGCAGTTGTTCTGCTTTTGTAAGTTTAGATTACAACGGAATAATAGATTTGTCAAGAAAAATTAAGCAAAAAATTAAGTTAAATTAGGTAAAATTAAGTAAAAAATAATATAAATACACCAAGTCGTAATACTCCTTCTGATATTTTTATTATATTTAATTTACAAATTTATTACGTGTTGGAATTTTTTATCTTTTCCATCCTGTTCATCTTTGCTAAACTAAACTTATGAAAACTTACAAAATATCACAAATAAATGAAAAACGTATTCTTGGAAGGACGAACTTTGGTGGGGGCGATTCTTACGTTGGTTCGGCCGTTTTGTCTGCAGGTGCGGTAACTTCATCTAAAGATGAACCGCTCGCTTTGTTTTGGGCGGCTTCGGCTCTGGAAGTTGCTGTGCGGGCTACTTCCGTTTGGGTGGAACTTTCTTCTGAATATCATTCAAATGAACCTTGGGTGAGCGTTTACATAAATGGAAGCTTTGTTTCGCGCTTTATGGTTGAAAAGGGAGATTCTCGCTGGTTCTGCCTTGCCCGCAATCTTAATCCGCAAAAAGAAAATCTTATAACAATTTATAAAGACACTCAGCCAATGCCCGATGATTCTATGCATTCACTTTTGATTCACCAGGTTGGACTAAATGATGACGGAGAATTTGTTCCGGTTAAGCTACGTAAACTTAAGCTTGAGTTTGTTGGTGACAGTATTACAAGTGGGGAAGGTCTTGCAGGTGGAGCTGATGAAATGGAATGGATTCCGCAATGGTTTGTTGGTAGTAAAACTTATGCTGCTCAAACTGCCCGTGCTTTGGATGCTGATTTTTCTACTGTTTCGCAATGCGGCTGGGGCTTGTGCTGGGGCTGGGATGGTAACCGTAATTCAAAAATTCCGCCATTTTATGAGCAGGTTTGCGGAGTGATGAAAGGTGAGTTTCAGGAAAAACTTGGTTCACAGCTTGCGTGGAATTTTGCCGGTGGTTCTGACTTTGTAATTATAAATCTTGGAACAAATGATAATAGTGCATTAAAATCCTGTGATTACGATGCTGCTGTAATTCAAGATGCCGCAATAGAGTTCTTAAAAAAAGTGCGTCGCTGTAATCCAAATGCAAAAATCATCTGGTGCTGGGGCATGATTCCTCTAGATTTGATTCCGCCTGTGCTAAAAGCGGCTGTTGAAGCGTATAAGGTTCAGACAGGTGATAAGAACGTGTTTGCGCTTGAGTTTGATTCTATGGATGAAGTAGAAAAATTACCGGAAGATAAAGGAAGCCGCGGACATCCTGGAGCAAAAACTCATAAGCTTGCGGCCGAAAAACTTGTAGCTTTAATAAAGTATCTTTGTTAGTTGAAGGTCGGGCGTTGCGGGCAGCCCAGGGGGAGGACCTCCCCCTCAAAAAAAATTATTCAGCTCTTACGTTATCAATATAAAATTTGCATTCTTGTGTAACTGCTCCAAACTGATAAACAATAAGTCTCTGGATAAAATCTATATTTTTACAGTTAGAAATGTCGAATTCCAATGTGCTTTCTCCTGGTGGTAC